>DASC01000016.1:0-2045 GCA_002503595.1 Candidatus Methanogaster sp. UBA203
GTCACCACATCGATCGACCCGCCCTGGAAATCTCCTTTCACATCGCCCATCCGCTCCTCGATCCAGCCCTCCATCTCAAGATATGCGTTCTTGAGCCCATCGAGCACCTCAGGGTCAGCATCCCATAGTCCCCGCTCTGCCGCCTCAAGAAGCCGTCTTCCGATCTCCTCGAGCGCATAAGGGTTATTCTCCTCAAAGAACTGGCGCATCTCGCAGTCGAGCACGAACGTCTTTGTGATATCATCGAAGATCCAGTCATCGACCTCCTGCGTGGTCGCTTCCCACCCATAGACGCGCCCGATCCTTTTTGAGATGTCGCCTGCGCCCTTGTAGCCGTGATTCTTCATCCCCTCGATCCACTTCGGGTTCAGGAGCTTTGTCCGCACGACCCGCCGCAGCTCATCCGCAAGCGTTCTCACCTCGACCCGGTTCACATCGCGGGTATCTCCGTAGTACGCGGAGACCTCGTGACCCGAAACCTCCCTTGCAGCAGTGGTAAGCCCGCCGTGCGTTCCAAAGTAGCAGCAGCATCCGCATAGATCATATTCGTCCGTGACCGTCTTATTAAACGTGAGATCAACGGTTTTGAGCTGGGATGCGAACTTATCATGGGATTCCGCGCCGAACACCCCTTTTCCGTACTCGTACCCGTTCCAGTACAGGTACACATCGGACAGATCCTTGTCCTCCTTCCATGCAGAGGCATAAACAGCGAGATTTACGCCGTTTCCGTACGTTCCGGGCTTGCTTGAGAATATCCGTGCTCCACCGCTACCGGTAGTTCCGGTTTCAGTTCCAGCCCCTGCCCCATCCACATCTCCATCCTCTGCTTCTGTCCCGTCTGATGCATGTTTCTTGATGTAATTCATATCGTCTGGCTCATCAAGGAGCGAGATCTCCCGTATCGCCTCATCGAGGAATTCTATGCAGTTATAGAAGCAGTCCCGTGTGATCCCGCTCACCCTGATCGTGACATCGATTCTCGGGCGACCGAGTTCCTCAAGCGGGATGATCCGGTATCCCTTCACCTGACTGCCGTCCCAGACAGGCTCAGCCCCGATGAGATGCATGATCTGCGACATCTGCTCCCCGTCCGCCCACATGATGTCAGATGCCATCCAGTACATAGCGATATTCTCTGGAATCTTGCCCTGCTCTTCCTCGTACTTCCGGATAACGCCGTCTGCAAGCCGCTCTCCTACCCTCCACGCTGCCTTTGTTGGTATCTTGAACGGATCGAGCGAGTAGAAGTTCCTTCCTGTTGGGAGAATCTCAGGTTTCCCCCTTGTTATGAGGCCGGACGGTCCCGGCTCGATGTATCCGGCATCAAAGCCGTGGAAGAGCGCACCGATCTCATCAGACGCATCGATTGCCGAAGAGATGGTGCGGATCTTCTCTGCAATCGGGGAGACCGCAGACATAGACCTGTCCGGGTCATTTAACCGATCTTTGAGCACCTCTTTTGCGATCTCATGATCAGGGAGCGGGTCAGGTTCTATGAACCGTCTTATCAGTTCCTTTCCAAGAGGATCGATCTCTGAAAAGTCATCAGTGACACCTATATCCACCCCGGTCATGCCGGATATCGCTTTCCGGAGTTCCGAATCGTACCTGAGTATTGAGTTGATCAGTTCGACCTTCCTGTCGCCTTTCGGAACACTCCCGAATATATGCATCCCATCTGGAATCTGGCTGTTATAGATGCGGGTTATCGTCTCGTGTGCGAGATCAACGATTCGTTCAAACGTTGCTCCCTCTTCCACCAGTTTTTCGAGGTGTATGTCTTCAGAGAGTTTCGTGCTGATGAGGAGATCTGTTATTACATGCTCTGCGGCATGGGCTCTCCCTTTGTCGGCTTCTTTCGTCTTGTTATACTCTGCGATCTGGTCTTCCAGCTCCTTTAACTCGCCATAGACGCCGCTTTCCGTCATGACAGTCTGCGCATGATCGATCAGTGTCGCATAACTCCGCCTTTTTGCAATCGTGCCTTCAGGAGGGTTGTCAGAGTTGTAGATGTACAGATGCGGGATATTTCCGATCGCAAT
>DASC01000016.1:2131-6303 GCA_002503595.1 Candidatus Methanogaster sp. UBA203
TCGAGATACCGGTAGGTAGCCATGTACTGGTGCGGTGGCGGGATCTCAGGGTCGTGCAGGATCTTGCAGACAGTCCCATCGCACCTCGATCCGGCACATCCGCGTTTTGGCTGGATGCAGACCACAGCATTTCCGTATTTAACGCCAGTCACAACGATCTTACCGTCGTAGACCATCGCAGCGGGAACGCCGTCCTTTGCCTCTCCCGGGGGATTCCCCCACACCTCGCACATCCGTGCCCTGACATCCGGCGCAAGTGTGCCAAACCATTCCTCGTACTCCGCCTTTGTAACCATCGCAAGAACTCCGCCCCTCTCCACGATCTCATCGATTGTGGTCCACCGAAACTCCGCGATTGCTTTTCTGTCCATGATGGTGTCGATGAGCTCTTTTCCACTTTCAGGCGGATCCACCGAATACCCACTCTCTTTCATGCAATTAAGTATCCTTGCAACGCTCTCAAGAGTATCGAGATGGGCACCAGCCCCGATGGTCGCCTCGAGACTTGCACAGGGGTTGTTGTGCAAGATAAATGCAACTTTCCGCTTCTGTTGTGGTTTGTCCTTGAGTGCGATCCATTTCCTGATCCGGTTCACGACCTTTCTCACCCGATCATCGATTATGGTGTGCCGCTCAAACTCGGTTCCGTGCTCTTCTCCGGATGTTGCAACGCCGATTATTATCGGTTCGATCACACCCTCGAACTCGGGCATCGCAACACTCCAGCCGATCTCGGTACTGCTCAGCCCAAGGACATCTGCCCTCCACTCTTCTTCGGTCGCATGGTACGACATCAACGGATGGAAGACCGGCACATCGAGTCTTTTCAGCACCTCCACGGATTCCGCATCATCATCTCCGAGATTGAAGACCGACTGGAGGTTTATGAGCGCATCGATCCTGCCCATGAGGAATTCTTCGATAACCTCCCGATCCGGTCTGGAACCAAGTTCGATATCGCCAATCCCGTGACAGAATACAGGAATCACACAGGAATCCTTCTCAAGTTCGCGGATCAGTGAATCTATGATCTCAAGGTCTTTATTTTCCCAGTACCTTCGATTGAACAGGATGCCGACGGTATTCTTTGACTCTTTGGGCTTATACCACTGTAGATACTCTTCGATCTCATCGAAAGTCCTGCCCGCATCAGGGTGATATGCGCCCTGCCACATCACCTCTTCCGGCGGGGCGTAGACGTAATCCAGACCCAGGACTTCTTTTCCTATGTACTGAAGCATATTTTTTATATTCGCAAGTCCGCCATGGACGTAGTAGGCATTGACCGTCGCTGTGATCTTTAATGAAACGTTTGAAAGCTGCCAGAATGCCGGATCGTAACCAAAAGAGATTATCGGGACGTTTCGGTCCAGCGTTCCGATGACGTCATCCCAGACCGCATCGTTTGTCGGACGGAGAATTATAACATCTGCGTGCTCAAACGATTGTGTACACCGCCTTCGCTTCTCCTCATCCTCAATATCCCGGGCAGACCATGCACTGATCTCCATTCCAAGTTCCGCACATGCCTCTGCAAGCAGTGATATATCGCTGCCCCATGTTATTGATGTTATCTTCATATCAGCACCACATCGAATGGATATCCAGAAGCATCTCCTGCTCAGTTGCAACGATATTCCGAACAGTCCCGGATGAAAGATCCTCAACCGAATAATACCTGCCGCCAGCGTGCTCTGCAATATCCTTGCAGTATCCAAGCTGCATCTTCACAAACGACCTGCCAGCAGATTCGGTATCGAGAACAACTACATGAATCCCTGCGGATCTCGCGTCTTCTGCGATTCCGAGCAGTTCTTCTTTGACACTTGCGTCCCCGAGTGCTACATTCGCACGCCCGTCCGAGATCAGAATCATTATCGGAATCGTCTCCTCGTTCTTCTTTAGCTCTGCAAGGAGCAGGTTAAGTCCTGCGCTTAGACCGGCAGAGAGCGGCGTCTTCCCGCCTGTCGGGAGATCGTAGAGCTGCTTGAATGCGAGATCAGCGCTTCGAGAAAGCGGGAGCAGCACATCAGCGGTGCTTCCGCGAAACGCAACCATCCCCAGCCGATCGCGCTGCTGGTATGAGTCCAGAAGGAGCGAGAGCACTGCACCTTTTGCGCTCTCCATCCGGTTCGACGCGCCCATCGAACCTGAGGCATCCACCACAAAGAGGGTTGCTGTGGATACCTTCCCGACCCTGATCTTCTCTCTTATGTCCTGATCCTTGATGAGGATGGCTGCGCCCCCCTCCTCTCCCGTACAGCGGTCCCTCTGATGCGGCGCAGCAGCACAGATCGTGGCGTCGATCGCGACATCGGTTGGTTTGCCACGGGGCAGGGTGTGGCGTGCGTATCTGCCACGGTTATACAGCGCAAGCGTTGGAATCCTTCTCCCTGATGTCTTTCTACGGTATGTCCGGTCTCGTTTCTGCTTCGGTCTCACGGCTCCGGCATCGATCGGGCTTCCGACCTCAAAGACCGACTCCTGTGGTGTTTCCTCCTCATCTCCGGAATCAGGCGGATCCTGCATCTCCTGCTGACCCTGTTCATGCTCATGATCATGTTCGTGCTCATGATCCTGCTCGTACTTGTGTTCGTGTTTATGTTCGTTATCGTGCTTCTGTTCGGGTTGCTCGCTCTCCTCATCGGGTTTCTGCTTCTCTTCACTCTTCTCTTCCATCATTCGGTCGAGTTTCTCGGTATCGAGTTCTGGCGGCTCAAACGGTTTCTTTCGCATCCTGTGCGGCAGCGCAAGTTCCATCGCTTCTTTTATGTCGCCAAGCGTGACCTCGGTACGGCTGTCGAATGCCGCAATTGTCTTTGCGGTTCTCGTGACAACGATCTCTGCCCTGTGCGTCCTGACGCCAAGTTCGATACACATCTCAGCAGTGGTTCTCAGGAGATCGTCGCTGATCCGGGCATCAGGAAGAATCGTTTCTGCCTTCGATATCTTCTCGCCAAGCTCCCTCTGCGAATCCTCGCAACTCTTCCTGAACCCCTCCGGATCGGCATCAAACTGCTCTGCAACCTTCACGATCGCAACACGCTCGTCCACGTCGTTTAAACTCTCGACATTCGCCTGCAACCCGAACCGATCCAGCAACTGCGGTCGTATCTCGCCTTCCTCCGGGTTCATCGTCCCGACGAGGATGAACCTTGACGGGTGGCTCACACTGATCCCTTCCCGCTCGACCACATTCACAGCCATCGCAGCCGAGTCCAGTAGAACGTCTGCGACATGATCATCAAGGAGGTTGATCTCATCGATATACAGGATGCCGCGATTTGCTGCGGCAAGGATTCCGGGTTCAAGCGCCCTTATCCCTTCCTTTATCGCTTTCTCGATGTTAAGCGTGCCAACGACCCGATCCTCAGTACAACCGAGCGGCAGATCGACGACCCGCCTCTTTCTGGTCACGCTATCGAGTTTCCCACCATTCGCCGCGCTCGCGTAACAGATATCGCACATCTCATCAGGATTACCAGGATTGCAATTAAACGGGCAGTTCCCGACCACCTCGATCTCGGGGAGCAGTTCTGCAAGAGCCCGAACCGCTGTCGACTTTGCAGTCCCTTTTTCGCCCCTTATTAAAACGCCCCCGATCTTTGGGTTTATGGCGTTTAGTATCAGTGCTTTTTTCATCCTCTCCTGCCCGACAATTGCTGTGAATGGCAGTATCTGTCTTCTTATGTGGTGCATCTCTTCGCCTCNNAGTATCGTATTTTATGATGACAATCGTAAGGATAACACTGAATGATTGATACTTAAAAGTTTCGTGACATCGGTCTTGTCCCACACAGATGTCGGGGCGGTCTCGCAATTCAAAACCGCAACAAAAAGAATCCGGGGTAGGGAGTTATATCAAAAATAAGCATCCGATTTCGCAAGATGTCAGATATCCGATTGTAAAATCGCCTCGGTCATTCAGGGAGCAACTCTGACAGGTCGCCGTAAAATTTGAGCAGCAACTGGGTCACCGGATTCTCCTCGTCCAGCGTGAACGTGCGGATCTGTTTCCCAACCTTCTTTTCGGTGATGATCTCGATTGCAAGCAGCGGTTCGATAACCCGTGAAACACTCGAATGCGATAGTCCGGTCTCCTCTGCGATTCCTGAGAGGTAGGTGAATGTGCTCCGGTTCTTTATGAGATTCTCAAGAACGATCATCTGCGC
>DASC01000016.1:6377-16666 GCA_002503595.1 Candidatus Methanogaster sp. UBA203
GACGGTTGCATTTCTTACCGATGCCCTGTGGGTTGAAGTTCGCCCGTTGGGGTGAATTTGGGTGAAGCGTAGCAAAGCCACACACCCTTTGTTAGGCAAGTCCGGTATGACCAAAATCCCCTGGAGCTTTTAGTTGCGATTTACGCCATTATCACCGTCTGTAAATCTTATCGTGGTGGTCGTAATCCTCGATTATTACCAGTTTATTATAGTCATCCACAGAAAATACAAGGACATAACTCTTATCTATGTGCACCCGTTTCAAATGCTGTAGCGGACTCCTCAGGTTTTTGTAACGGTGTGGATCACGTCTTATTTCTTCGATCTTATTGCAGATTCGTTCCAACTGTTCCCGATTCTTTGCTGCAAGTTCGAAAAATATCTTTTCCACGGTCTTTCGGAGGGCATAGTCATACATTCTCGTCCAACCCAAAGTGGCTTCTGAAATCCGTAACTTGCACCACCTTTTCGTTCTCCCGCTCCCCCATCTTTTCTATGAACTCCGGTCTAAGCTCAGGTTCCAGAAACTCGCTCTCATACTTTTGTATTATCAACTTGATCGCCTCTGATTTGTTCTTAAACCCAAACTTAGCTTTTATTATGTTGAGCACCCGATTCTCATACTCTGTCAGATTCACCATTGTTTGTACCATTGTTATCACTCATTATGTTTTGTTATATGTCATAACATCTTATTACATAAAACCTTCGATGAATGGCAAGGGCTTGTACACCTTCAAAGTGCAGGCGAAGGACAACGGCGAGCCTGGTGCAGGCAGCGATCACTTCGACATCAAGATCTGGAACGGCACCGATATGTCTGATCTGTACTACAAGGCAAATAACACCATAGCGGACAGGGATATCCAGGTTCGCACGAATTAGAGGAGACGTATCGAGTGACTCTGGTGCTCTGTTTTTGGTGACGGGGCACCGCCCCACATTTTTTGACGTTTGAAAGAAGTTTTATCATTTGTAAATGCTCTTTCTATGCCCTATTCTCAGAATCACCACGTTATTGTCGTCAATATCAAATACAACTCTGTAATCTTCAATTCTAAATCTATATGACCCTATCTTATGGTGCATCAACTTTCTGGAATATTTTATGGGATCTTTAGCATATTCCTTGAGTTTAGTAGCGATTCTATTCTGCATCCCCCTGTCGATGTTTTCCAGGTCTTTCAACGCCCTCTCGGGTAAATACTACCTTATACATCAAAGATTTCCTCAAGGCATTTCACTTTATCCTCTTTGTAATCGGTTCTCGCCTCTTCGATTGAGTGTAGATATTCATCACTTGAAAGCGCTAACATGTCTTCGATCAGATCTTCCATGGCACCCCTGATCGCATTCGACATTAAAGAGCGAAACTCCACAACAGATAAATCCTTTACCATTGTTTCCATAAGTGACAACCTCTTTCTATAGCTTGAATGTAACTACTTAAAAAATTTCGCCCGGTAGGTGGTGTAGCTCAGGCACAAATCACAGCCATGGCGGCACCGGACCGCGATTGGCTCCTCCACGCGGGCAGGCGCACGGGAGGCGCTCGAAGCGCAGGGCTGGGGGCAGCAGGACGTCGGGCGCAGGCACCCGGGCGGGTAGTTTCGGACAAGAGTGTATACGTTTTTGTGAAGAGTGAGAGTTCATATCGCAAATCCGAAAATCTTATATGAGGGGCGGCAGTTTGGAACATGGCTCCTTCTATGGCGCACGGGCGTTGAGAATCTGCGCAAGAACCGGAGAGGGGCGACACAATGACAAAGGAGGACTATAAATGAAAAATGATCGCTATGGACGCCAGAACCGGATAGTAAGAGCGAAAGAAATGCTTAAGAGCTGGGAACCGTTTTTTCGGTTCCTTCATTTTTTTAGATTTTGGCAGGGCGGTGTTGCAGCGTGTTTTTTGATCAATCAGCAGGCATGAATACCAAACCTTTATCCCACCGCAGCCGGATGGTAACTTTATGGGCTCGGATATCGGAGACCTGTTTGAGAGAAGAGAATCTGAACTCGGCACACATTTACGCGGGCAGATCATCGCGATCGACGCGTACAATACGATCTACCAGTTTTTGAGCAGCATAAGGCAGCGAGACGGTACACCGCTCAAGGATTCACGGGGAAGGGTGACATCGCACCTGTCAGGACTGCTCTACCGGACAACAAACCTCGTCGAAGCCGGATTGAAACTCGTCTTCGTCTTTGATGGAGTCCCTCCGGATTTCAAGGCAGCAACGATCGAGAAACGAAGAGAGATACGGGACACGGCTGATCGAGAGTGGAAGGAAGCGCTTGCTGCTGGCAGGGAGGATGCGTTTAAGTATGCGCAAGCCACGTCCAAATTGCATCCCGAGATGGTCGAGGATGCGAAGTCGCTACTTCTATCGATGGGCATTCCGGTTGTGGAAGCGGCAAGCGAGGGCGAGGCGCAGGCTGCATGGATGGCAAGATCGGGCGATGTCAGGTTCGTTGGATCGCAGGATTACGATTCGCTGCTCTTCGGCGCTCCTGAGGTTGTGAGGAATCTTGCGGTAGGCGGCAAGCGGAAACTACCCGGGAAGAAGGTCTATGTGGATGTGAAGCTGGAGATCATCGAACTCCAGCCAAACCTCGACCGGCTCGGAATCACAGAGGAGCAGTTGATCGATATCGCGATACTGGTCGGAACCGATTACGATCCCGGCATCCACGGCATCGGCGCAAAGAAGGCGCTACAGTTGATCTACAAACACGGCTCGATCGAAGACGCGCTCTCTATACTTGGCGAATCGATCGAAGATCTCGACGAGATCAAGAACTTCTTCTTAAACCCTGATGTAACGGAGGATTACTCACTTACATGGAAGAAACCCGACGAATCAAAGATTACGGAGTTGCTGTGCCACGAACATGGCTTTTCAGAGGCGCGTGTGGCAAAGGCAGTCGAACGGCTCGCGCGGGCATCCGATTCCATGGGGCAGAGCACGCTTGATATGTGGAGCTGACCAGATGAAGAACCTCCGGGCTCGCACCGAACTTTATAACATCGCAATCTCGGCATTTTTCGTGGAATTCGGTACAGGGATGCTCATGGTATTGATTCCGCTGTACATACAAGATCTGCCAGCCAGCATGGGGGTGAGTCTCGCGATCAAGTCAGCCCTCGTCTTCAGCGTATTCGGGCTCTTTGCTGCCGCATCGTATCCTGTGATGGGGCGGCTCTCGGACAGACTTGACAGCCGGAAACCATTCGTGCTCGCAGGATTCGCAGGGTTCGTGGTGCTGGCTGTTGCATGTGCAGAGATCGATACGTTTGAGCAGTTGCTGATCGTTCGCGCCGCGCAGGGTATCATGGTCGGGGTGATGGTTCCTGCAATCCTGGCGATGCTTGCCCAGGTATCCACGCAGGATAGTCGGGGGAGATCGATCGGCATATATTCGACGATCCGGGGCATCGGACCTGCGGTTGGACCTGCGGCTGGCGGCATAATTGCAGGGGCGTGGGGTTATGGTGCAGGGTTTTATGCGTGCGCAGCTCTTGGACTGGTAAGCCTGCTTCTCGTAAACAGTATCGTTAAGGAGACTCATGAGACCCAGGGAAGGGGCATCAGCAAGAACAGGACAGATCGTACATCCGATGGCGAGATCAAACTCTTTGTGTACGCGACATTCACAACGATGCTCGCGATCATGATCGTGGCGACGCTGCTTCCGGTCTACGAACTACATCTGGATGCATCCGTAGGCGGGCTCGGGATATCCCTGTCTGCGTATTTTTCCGCACGCCTGCTCTTCCAGACTCCGATAGGCGTCCTCTCGGATCGGTTTGGCAAGAGGAATATGGTGGCGGCAGGGCTCTGCACAACAGCGCTTCTGCTTCTCGGGATGGCTCACGTCACATCGGTCACCCAGTTGTTCGCGCTCATGTTTGTCGCGGGCATAACCTCTGCTGCCGTGAATGTGCCATCGCTTGCATCAGGCGCGGATCTCGCAAGTCCCGGTATGATCGGGCAGCAGATGAGTCTCTTTCCGATGGCAAGCGCAATCGGCATGGTGGTCGGTCCCATGCTCGGGGGAATATTTGCCACGCAGTTCGGATTTGCATCGCCGTTCTATCTCTGCGCAGGATTGATGGTGGCGGTCGGGGTGCTGATTGTGAGGCAGCGATAAAGCAGAGGCGATCCATTCGGATTATGATTGTGTTATCGGGCTGTTTCGGGTATGAAGGGATTCCGATCACGAATTCCACAAATGGGACGAATGACACAAATGTTCGTGCCATCCGTGTGCGACAAGAAGTCGCATCACAGATTGACTTATCGGCTACCCCCTATATGCTCTTAATATCCCGGCAGGAACTTCGTAAGAGGAAGAGGGCAGGGGGCTAATTTAAATGCGCAAATGACAGCTTGCAATGAACTATACAGGGGTTTAAAATTTGCCCTGACTCGAAAGGTGCTAAATTACCGTAGGTGTTTCGCTGTATCACCATGCAGATTTGTGATAACATGGTTGCTGCTATCGATTTAAATCCACCGAATCTCAATTATCTACATGATATCCATGGACTTTAAAAATAGATATATAATGTATATAATTGCATCACGCCACTATACTCCTCAATAAATTGCGGCATCACGAGGGGGGTCGTGTACTTGTGATGAGGCCGAGCGCGGACGGATGTGGGGTGAGTCTATGCATCTGATGAGTATACGGTTAATAGACTTATCTCATTTTGAATATATTAAAATTTTTATTTAAGAAGATGAATAAGAATATTTGATAGGGTCAAAATCAATTCCCATATCTCTGGCGCAAAAAGTTGGGGCCTTAAAAGTTATTTGTTGTTTTCCATGACCGCTTCCACTAATATGACCAGTTTTTCCTACAGTTTTACTCCATGTTAAAACACGAGTCCGCTCTACCAACTTATCGTCAATATTTGTGCCAACTTTTTTTAAAATATTATTATCTAAATCTTCTTCTGGAGGCGCCCTAATATAACATCTCACAACATTCCTTGGCTTACAAAAATATATGAAAAAATCAGGATTTTTCTTTAATAGAACTAAATAGTTATTATATTCACTTTGTCCTCTAAAAGGACAAATGTTTATTTGTGCTTGACATTGAATAATTATTTTAGAACCATAAATAAAATCATAATTGCTCATTTTAAAATCAATTCCTCTTACGCAATTCAAGTTCTTCTATAATTTCTTCTATTAATTCAAAATCTATTAATAACTCCTCAGCCAGTTCAGAAATATATACTTTCCTATCTCCTGCTCTTTTGATATACTCTGAGATTTCTTTTTTCGCATCATTATAGGATAGTTCTCTTAGCGGAACAATCACAATCTCATCAGACAAAAAAGGTTTTGAATGTGTTATGGAAACATTGTTATCTGTAAGCCCATGTTGGTGAAAAACGTGTTCAGAAAGATCATCGCGATACGCCAACATGTCCATCAGTCTTCCACCAGAAGTTCCCACTTGTTTATATAACCCAAAATAATGTTGGTTAATGAGGGGTTTCTCGGGTGGTGGGAATCTGTTTTGAACATTATCTCGCCAATCAGAGGATAATTCTAAATTATACATCTCAACCTTCTATACTTTCAAGCCCGCTATTAATTTCGTCAACTCTACTTAGAAGCCAATTAGCTAAATTTTCAGCTTGTTCTGGCGCCATGATTATACCAACTTTCAAATCCCTTGTAATTTCAATGTCGGCAAGATCTTTTTCTTGTGGCTTAAGTTTTTTGTCTTCTCCTATGGTCATCTCTTCTTCTATAGGCAAATCCCTGTGCTCAAAAAAGAGATGATATAGTACATCACCACGGGGCGTAATTCCTCCAAATGCGCCATTTACATAATGTATTTGGTATCCTTCAGATTTCTTAAAAACAAATTTAACTTTTTTACGAAGTTCTTGTTCCAACTCAATTGTTTCCATTGTTGCTGGTGTATCAGACACATCGTTCATATATTACATTACCTCCTTCGTCCATGCTCTTTTCGCAAGAATTACTCAGTTTTGCTTGTTATATAAACTTTTTGACTATATCAACACAAGTGTTTTAGCATCCTTTTTACAAAAATACGGTGTACCTCCGTTCCATTCACGTCCCATCCCACCCCACAAAACCCCTCTGACCCCCCGATTCACTCTCGACCCTCAACACTTGTGAAAGCATTGTGCCCGTCTCCGAAGTCACCAAACCCCTGACTTAAGTACGAAGCCTGTACACAGCGATTTCATGCCACGCATCTTGCCATGTGCTCCGACATGCTCACTATAGTAAGTCAACAACGATACCATAACCCCATCATGTAGTTTGTATCGTCTCATATAGCGTGGTGCTAACTCTCATAATATTTAAACATAACGCCACCTGCACGATCATCAGCACACCAACTGGCGTAATCCGTCCGTCACCGTCCAATGTTTGCATCATTGCCTGTGCCCCCCACCTCCGCGATCACTATAAAGTACAATCCAGCCAATACAGTACCAATGACCACATCCCTGCGAAAGATCGAGCACTTGCAGATATGCGCAAACGATCCGGTCGAAGCGCATGTCTCTGCCGGATTCGACGACGTCCATCTGATCCACTGCGCACTACCAGAGATCGACAAGGACGAGATCGACACCTCGACAGAACTGTTCGGGAAAGTCATGGCTGCGCCGCTTCTGATCGCGTCGATGACAGGCGGGCATCCAGACACCTACCCGATCAACGAAGCGCTTGCGCTTGCAGCAGAGCATCTCGGGCTCGGTATTGGGGTTGGGAGCCAGCGGGCTGCGCTTGAGAATCCGGAGCAAGAAGAGACGTTTCGGGTGGTGCGGGACTGTGCGCCCCATGCTTTTGTGTACGCAAACATCGGTGTTGTGCAACTGACCGAGTACGGCATCGATGGCGTGGAACATGCGATCGAGATGATCGAGGCTGATGCGATCGCGATCCATCTCAACTTTCTGCAGGAGGCGATACAACCCGAGGGCTGCACATACGCACGCGGGTCTCTCGATGCGATAAAGGATGTGTGCGATGCCGTCTCGGTTCCTGTGATCGCGAAAGAGACCGGTGCCGGCATCTCCCGCGAGGTGGCAGCAATGCTTGCGGCGGCAGGAGTGGATGCGATCGATGTTGGTGGCGCAGGCGGCACAAGTTGGGCTGGTGTCGAGTATTATCGTGCTCTTGATCGCGGGGATTTAATATCCGAGCACCTCGGAGGGTTGTTCTGGGACTGGGGAATCCCGACAGCGGCAAGCGTCGTGGAATGCTCATCCTGCGGTCTGCCGGTCATTGCGACAGGCGGCGTTCGCACCGGGATCGATATCGCGAAATCGATTGCGCTTGGAGCATCGCTCTCAGGAACCGCGCTGCCACTGGTTGCTCCTGCGATGAAGAACGCTGACGCGGTGATCGACCGGCTCTCATCCATGATCTCGGAACTTGAGATTGCGATGTTCCTCTGCGGCTGCCCGGATGTCACTAATCTGAAGACGGCTCCGGTGGTGATCGGCGGCAGGATCAGGGAGATGCTTGACGCACGCGGGTTTTGAGCACCCACTCACCGTCAGGCAAACTTAACATCATATCCAAAATTCCTTATCGATCAATCTCTTCTCTCAATTCTCTTAACAGACTCCCAAATGCTTGAAAGTTCTCTTTTACCGTTTCGTACACATCCATAGCCGCCTCCTGATCGTAAGTAGGTGATGTCAGGTTTCTCGCTTCGAGAAGTTCCAACCATCTTTCCTCGTCTTTGATCCATCCCGTCCCTCTCACGATCAATCACCAACTGACGATGCCGCGACAGATCTACTGGCTGGTCCAATAGACACTGTCTGAAAATCAAGTGATTCATCACCGCGGTCTGCGAAGCAGCGCCGAAGGCNNNNGAAGGCCGAACGCGGAGGGCGCAAGAGTTTCGTGACCGCTCCAATCCTCCGCGTGCTCTGCGGTAGAATCTAAGGGCATGGCTACTTTCGGAGCAAGCATCCATGACCCTCCGGCTCACCCATGGGCATTAAAATGTGCCACCTATTTTCGCAGCAAATCGACAGTGCTGGTCCAGTGCAAGAACTGAATTGTCGAGGCACTACGCCTTCAGATCGTGCAGTTCGTATTCTATCCCCTCTGCTTCCAGCCGTTTTAAGAGCGAAGGGAGTTCGTCATCCACCGAAAGTACAAAAGAGGACACTCCATGCCATGCTGCTTCGACAACCGCCTCCTTTGCACCGAACATCACATCTGCATCGATTCCGATATTTTTCAGGGCGGTCAACGCCTCAACACCGATCACAGCAATGAAACGATCCACTTCTACAAGCTTTTTAAGCATCTGGTAGTTGACAGCAGTAGAGCCCCCGCGATGGACTCTCGGCACCTTCCCGATAACGATCCTGACATCCGGAAGATCGATGATTCCTTTCAGATCGGTAACACCGACATCCCTCCCTTTCTGCACATCTGAGATGACCTTGCCTGTTGCGCCTGTTTCATGCTTCGCGGATGCGTACAGGAGCCCATCACGCATATAAAGATAAATCCGCGTACCTGCCTGCAGGGGTTCGTCAGCGATCGCAGTCCAGACCGCGACCTGACTGACAACTTCCTCAAGTATGAATCGCGCATACCGCCGGAGTGCGAATGCGTTTTCGGTTATCCATTCGACCCCTTTCGTAGTCGCCTTGTATCTAACACGTCCATCGCTGTACACAAACCCCTGGTTCGCCAGTTCCTTTAGGTATTCAGAGACCGCCTGCGGTGTAATCCCGAGTGTGTGCGCAATCTCGCTCTGGCGCACATTCGGCTGATGCGATGCGACCTCCACGAGAATCTGGAATTTCGTTGCATCCCGTTTGCTCTGTAGAAGGAATGTCATGCAATTAAATCATATTGTCACTATTTAAGATTAAACTTGCGGTCTGATCATCTGCCCGGATGGACCAGACGATCCCCTCCTGCGCACCGCACGAGCGGCTTTGCAATGTGCCGTCTCGCGGATGGCGGGACCTCGTACCAGCCGCAGTCGAGACTGCGCTTAATCGGCACGCGGTCAGGCACATCCGATCTGGTTTTGCATCGCTTGCACCGGTAACCCTGCCCGACACCAGCCGATTTCATGCGTCTTCCGCAGGCGCAGACCGGATTTCCGGTCTCGTACAGGGCAACCAGATGCTCGATCTTTATCTTCTCGAGATGAACCGTCCCGTCATCCACACTTCCGCATACGACAACCCGGTCCCCCACAGCCAGTTGCCTGATGATCTCTCGAAAGTTCTTTGTCGGCTCAAAAGCGGCGCAATCGATCCCTGATCCCGACTGTGAGTCTGCAATTTCGAAGATGACGTGCCCGCCATGAATCGTTCGCGGCGTGGAAGAGACCACGCCTCTCAGGATATACGAACGCCCGCCACGCGTCCGGTCGATCGTCGATCGCACCAGATGCATATCGGTTCCCTGATTCGTCCTGAACAAGACCGAGCGCTCGATCGGCTCCGACCTGATGTGACCGAGAGCATCGATGACACCGTCTGCTTTCCCGCGGATCCCGAAGAGGACGGGATCGCGTCCATGCGGGACGCAGACGACCGCCTTGTTTGCGATATCAACGGTGTCCCATGTCCTCGGATATGTCCGCAGGTCCGCGTCCCTGATGCTCCCGGCATCGACCTCTCTTGGTGTGCCGATGCGGACTGGTCTTCGGTATGCAATCAACTCGAATGTGTGGTCAGGGATGCCGTTTAATGCGACAGCGGCTGCAGCGAGCGCGCCGATGAGACCGCGTCCGTTCTTAAATCCGCGGGAGTCGATGTCATACCTGTTTAGCAGATCTTTCGCATCCTCGATCCGGAGGATATCCTGCATCGCACGTCTGGAAAATGATTCGAGGTCGTTTCTCATGTCAGGAGGTGTACCCTCGAGAAACACCACCCCTGGGTTTGTGTTCTCGTCGGACAACTTCGACTGCTCCTTCACTTCATCCAGAACCACCTCTTTCACCTCGTCTGCTTCGCTTGCCCCATCTATCTCGATATTAATGGCAACCGCACCGTTTCCCCTCGTCTTGTACCTGATGTTCGGATTCAACCGGATCAACAGCGGGTAATCTGCCAGATCACCGTATTTTTGGAGTTTCTCCACTAATACCGCTGCAATGTATGTGGTGCAGCCGCCGTCGCTTCGTGAGTCGGTGTCATCGATTCCAATGATCATTGTGGTTGTCCTGTTGTTCTGGTCGGCACTGTCTAAAAATCCGGTGATTTATCACCGCGGTCTGCGAAG
>DASC01000192.1 GCA_002503595.1 Candidatus Methanogaster sp. UBA203
GCAGTGCCCGCAGACGTTCACAGCGACTCCTGCGATGCAGTCGATGTACTCGTTGCCTCCGGAGTCCCAGACCCGGGCACCGCTGCCGCGGGTGATGAGGATCGGCTGGCGGGTGTATGTGGGCTGGATGTATCTTGCTTCTGCTTCTATGGGTGTCATGGTTGCAAGGGTTATTGGTGCGGCGGGTACTTTTGGGTTTTGGGGGCACAATCGAAAACTCCAGTTAAATCGCTATATCCATAAATTTTACCGCAGAGCACACGGAGGATCGGATCGATCTTAAAACTCTGCGCCCTCCGCGGTGATAAATCACGGGATTTATAGACACTGCCGGTTTTGGGTTTGCCAGCCACGCTATTTCACACCGGCACGGCTTAGCAGGTGCTTTACGACCACACTCTCAAACACGGATCGCGTATCTTCCCCGGGTTTGAGCGCCATCAGCGCAACAAGTATCTCCTCTGCAACCTCAGGCTCGTGGACGATTGTACAGTCAACGCAACTCCAGACCATTCCGCCGGTCGAACTTTCGACATACTTGCCGCCTGTGCGCTCGTCGTTACACGGATAAAACGGACAGAAACAGAACGTACAGTCCTGCCCCTCGAAATGACACGGGTAATATTCGCAATCTCTTCTGCCCACGCGTCTTCCTCCCTTCAGCACATCCTCAATGTTTCTTCTGGCGAGATTCTGCCCCCACTCGAATATCGCGCCGCTGATCACATCGATCAGTTTCTGGTTCATGAACTCCGCATCGATCCGGATACAGTCCCTACCGCACTCATGCACCTCAATCCCGTGTTCAGAGAGGCGGTATATCAGTTCCGACGTGTCCATCCCGAAATCACTGATATCTACCAGTATCTGACTCTCTTCGCTCTTTATGATCGAAAATCCCCGTATATTTTCCAATTTTCCGGTCAGGTTGGCATCCATCTAAAACCTCATTGCAAATCCGGACAGTTCCTCAGACCCAGACTCGATTTCTTCGATCTCCAGACCCAAGACGTTTGCAGCCCCGGGACCTTGTTTGAGCAGCCCGATCATCTCTTCGATCTTCTCGTCCCGTCCCTGGATTGCGGTCTCGACGCTGCTATCTGGCAGGTTTCTGACCCAGCCACAGAGGCCGAGATCGTTTGCGCATCTCACTGTGAAGTATCTGAATCCTACGCCCTGCACCCTGCCGGTTACGATGATGTGAACCGTCTTCATGTTGTCACCTCACTATCGCGCAAAGTAGAGTTTTCATTCATCCGACTGACTATATCTCTTTTCCTCCTGAGAGTTTTGAGACTACACAACAGCACCACCCTTCCGTAAAGTTTATATACGTGAATAACTCATTATGATAATAATGATGTGATCGGATTTCTGTACCGGTTCGAAACAGAAATCCGATCACATTGGAGGTTGGCGCATCGGCTCCGGGGGCGTCGATGACACAACCGAAATCACCAAAAAAGGGGTAAACACAATGGATAAACACGGGTTAGTAAACATCCTGGCGATATCGATTATAATATCGGCTATGATCTGCACGGTTTCGGCAGGTCCGGTTAATATGTCTGTATCGCAAGTTGAACTTGGGGGAGTAAATGCCATACAGAAGGCAATAGACGCAAACGGGGGTAACTGGACAGCAGGCGAAACGTCTGTATCTGAACTTACGGTATGGGAGAAGAAGCAATTATGCGGCGCAAGGATCGGTGGTCCGATTCCGAATGATGCGCAGTTCGCACGACCGCCTTTGAGGGCGAGTGTCACTTATGCCGAATCATTCGACTGGCGCAACAAGGATGGCAAGGACTGGATGACGCCGGTTAAGAGTCAGGGATCGTGTGGAAGCTGCTGGGCGTTTAGCGCGATTGGCGTTGTGGAGGCGGCGATCAACATCTATGCAAACGATCCGGACATTGATATTGATCTGTCAGAGCAGCACCTCATATCTGATTGCTGCAATGCCGGAGATTGCAGTGGTGGATGGCCCGACTGGGCACTTAAGTATGTCAGGGACACAGGAGTGTCAGAGGAGAGTTGTTTTCCGTACGCCAGAAAAAATAGTGCATGTACGCCATGCTCTGACTGGGCAGAGAATGCCTGGACGATTGAAAATTATAAATATGTATCCTCCTCAACAGACGCATTCAAATCCGCTCTTCAGGAGTATGGTCCGCTGTCTGTCGTGCTTACGGTAACAGACGACTGGTTCTACTACCGAGGGGGGGTCTACGAACCGGCATGGTCAGACAGTGACGGCGTCGGATGGGCAAACCATGCCGTGGTACTGGTCGGATGGGACGATTCCGAGGGCTGCTGGATCATCAAGAACAGTTGGGGATCAGGCTGGGGGGAGCAGGGTTATGCGAGAGTCCTGTACGGAAATCTCGAGAAGTATAAGTATGCGTATGCTGTGACCGGCATAATTCACGGTGGAATAAACCAGCCACCAATTGCAGGAGCGTCTGCAAGTCCCGAAAGCGGGACTGCACCGCTTGACGTAGCGTTCACAGGCACAGGATCGGATAGCGATGGTATGGTCGTCTCGTACAAGTGGACATTCGGCGATGGCGGAAGTTCAACGTTGCAGAATCCAGCCCACACCTACAACAGTCCAGGAACGTACACGGCAACACTTACAGTGACCGATGACGACGGAGCAACCGGATCAGACAGCGTGGCGATCACAGCAATAGAATCCGGATCCGGAATGTGGGTAAATCCGGTCGCTGCAACAGCATCATCGTACTACAGCAGCACGTATGCTCCTGAAAAGGCGATCGATGACAACACAGGAACCCGCTGGTTCACAGAGCGGTACGACGGTCCACCGTGCTGGATACAGTTCGATCTCGGAGGCATAAAACCGATCAGCAAGGTGCGGGCGGTCATCTACTACAAGGACGTCCCGATGACGCTTGATGTTCAGGTCTCAAACGATGCCGCGAACTGGAATACTGTGGTATCAGGGTTCACTGTGACCAAGGGCGGCACCTTTGTGGAGATTCCATTTGCGCAAACAAACGCCAGATATATCAGGCTACACGAGACCGGCGTCGCCCGGATGTACGGACAGTGCACCGAGTTTGATGTATATGTTGGCGGAGACGAGGGGGACCCAAGCATCAATGTAGAACCTACCGAGATCGGTGCGACGACGACGATCGGCGAGATCAGTTCAACGAATCTAATCATCAGGAATGATGGGAATGCACAGCTTACGTACACGATAACCGATGATGCAAGCTGGCTAACACCGGTTTCGACAGGCGGAACGATCGAACCCGGCGTCCAGACTATCGTCACTGTGCTGACAAGCGCGGCTAACCTCGAATCTGGTAGTTACAATGCGCAGATCAGCATCGGAAGCAACGATCCGAACAATGCGATTGCGACGGTTCCTGTGGCTCTGACAGTCTTACCAGCGGCAAACCAGCCACCGGTTGCAGGAGCGTCTGCAAACCCCACAAGCGGAACTGCGCCGCTTGACGTAGCGTTCACAGGCATCGGATCAGACAGCGATGGCACGATCACCTCCTACGAATGGACATTCGGCGATGGCGCAAGTTCAACGTTGCAGAATCCAACCCACATCTATAATAGTCCAGGAACGTACACGGCAACACTTACCGTGACCGATGACGACGGAGCAACCGGAGCGGACAGCGTGGTGATCACGGTTAACGAATCGGCAAACCAGCTACCGGTTGCAGGAGCATCTGCAAGTCCTGAAAGCGGAACTGCGCCGCTTGACGTAGCGTTCACAGGCATCGGATCAGACAGCGATGGCACGATCACCTCTTACGAATGGACATTCGGCGATGGCGCAAGTTCAACGTTGCAG
>DASC01000124.1 GCA_002503595.1 Candidatus Methanogaster sp. UBA203
TACCTTATTCTTTGTTTCGGGTCTGATGTCGAGTTTGGTTCCGGTTTTGAATATCAGGTAGGCGATCAGCGCGGGCACGCCCATGTTGACGGTATTGATCCCGATCGTTGTGACCCCGCCGTGCCCGAAGAGGAAACACTGCAGGACGAGCGCGACAAAGATGCAGGGAAACGCAAGTATTCCAAGCATCACGCCTGCAAAGCCGTTTAATATGAAATGAACACTCGTGGGTCCCACCTGCATATGGATGAGTGACGCAACAAAGACCGCGGCTGTGATGACAGAGAGTTTTGGCACGTCATCGGTCTTCATCTTTGAGAGCGCATAAGCAAGGATTACAGCGGTGATCACCCATCCGCTTTCCCAGAGCCACGGGCCAAGAACGCCATCCGAGATATGTACCATTTATCTTTACCCTCTACTTGTTTCCATACTGCTTCTTCATCTTCCGGGCTGCAAGGATCATCGCTATGCCTGCAAGCCCTGCCAGGTATCCGAAACCCGCAAGCATTCTCGCAAACAGTGGCAGCTCTGCTGCCTCCTGCCCTGATCCACCCATCAGGTTAAACGTCTTTTCAGCTCTGTGCCCTGTTGCCTCTACCACCACCCGGTACCCGGACACGCCCAGCTTTGGTTTGAACTGGAAGATACCTTTCTCATCAGTCTTGTCTTTGAGGTACAGTTCTTCGCCGTTTGTGGTGTTTGCGTATATCTCTACATTTGCACCCGCCATGGGATCGCCTCCACCGTACCATGCCTTTACCTGCACACCGGTTACCCGTTCCTCTACGTACACCCTGTGCGCGGATGCGGGCGCCATCAGTGCCATGCACAGGATCAGCAGCAGTGCCAGAACGAGCAGGCTTCTGATTGTTTTCATTCTTTGATACCTTCTTTAGAAAGTTAATAAAGGATCGGCAGGGGCTGTAAAACCCCTATCGATCCGGAGTTAGAGATTCTCACTTCCGTCTAATTGCGAGGAAGAGCGCACCAAGAATTCCGGCTGCGGCAAGGATAACTCCAAACCCAGGCGTGCTGGATGTCCCTGCTGCTGCTTCCTTCGCATCTTCTGCTGCCGCCTTTGCTTCATCTACTGCCTTCTGCAGTTCTGCAGATGATATGGATGTAGCGGATGACTCTCCTTCCGGCGGGAACTCCTCGAGAACCGGAACGATGAAGACGCCTCTTAGGGTACGCCCTCCGGTATCGCTCTCTTTCGCTGCACAGACAAACCAGATTCCGGGCTCGTCAAGAGTGTAT
Source organism: Candidatus Methanogaster sp. UBA203 (assembly GCA_002503595.1). GTDB lineage: Archaea > Halobacteriota > Methanosarcinia > Methanosarcinales > Methanogasteraceae > Methanogaster_A. The sequence goes on from DASC01000124.1 coordinate 1,261, forward strand.
GAGAAGTCTCCGTTCTGATTGGTCGTGACCTGTCTTGTGAATACCATCGGCGGGTCGTACGAGAACTTCTTCTCCGCAACCTCTACGATCTCCTTACCGACGTCCAGCGTGTGATACTGCTCGACCTCAACGGTGGCACCTGGAAGCGGCTGACCGCTGTACTTCGCATTTCCGGAGAAGACAAATCCCTCTTCCATGCCGTAAGGTCTCACATACGGGATGACCTCTGTCTGCTCCGTTGCAACCTCTGAGTCCCAGCCATACCATGTCTCTTCGCCGCAGTGGATCACGGCTTTGCAGTAGTCGATCAGGTTCTCATCCGGGTCATCGTATTTAACCAGCACGATGGAATCGCCGTCCTGGTCAACAGTGAATGATGCTTTGTAAGCTACAAAATCGCCGGGACTTCCGTCCTCATGCTGTCCCGGAACCGTGATCTGTTCGGGCGTAAGCTGTTCGACCGCACCATCTGGTTTCGTGACTGAAATTTCCGGAGCAGATGCCATGTCGAATGATATGTGCTCGTAGGGGTGCCCCCACATCACATATACGGTCTTTGTCTCTCCAAGTGTTGCGATATAGTCCTCAGGTGCCACATCCCATACGGTAGCCTCACTGTCACTCGGAAAGACCATCGTGAAATGCGCGCCTGCCATGCCGTTACACGCAATCAGCAGCAACGCTGCGAACGCGATTGTTATTACGCTTTTATTCATGTTTGTTACCTCTTATGTTATTCAGTATATGCGAGATAGACACAGATATATCTCGATTCATGTTTTGTTACACCCATGCGCTATATATAGTTTGCGGGCGCGCAGCCTCACATCTTCCGAAACTCCCGTGAGAACGGCAGTGAAATATTACGAGTCGAGAGAAGATAGCACTTAATTTCACTTATATGGAAATTATCGGAAATTATACCTGGCAATTGGACTTAATTCTTAAATTAACCCGTGTATATCGAAGGTTTTAAGTAATCAGACATTCTGTCTACATTGTGATTGATATGACCTGCATGACCACAATTAACAAAAACAGAGAAACCGCCCACACTCACACCCATGACTCCGATATCTATACAAGGATCATACCCGGTCTTGGCGACGGTACGGGTCATGGCACAGACCACTTCGCAGAATCGATAACCGAAGAGATCGTGGCGATACACCACTCAATCAAGGATTTTGTGGACAGGGAGATCTATCAAGACCCTTCCGGTCATCTCAAAGCTGTTTTTCAGCGGCTTGACTATCTGATCGCACTTGACATAGACGACAGATCCGCAGAAGACCTCCTGTCCAATTCCAGATTTAACTCTACATTCGATGCTATCAGCACGTTTCGAAGCCAGTATACGGCAGAACTTGAGGCAGAACAGGCAGAATCCATACTGAAGAGCAAAGATCCATGGAAGATGTTTACAAATTTCACATACCTCCCGAATTACATCCAGCTGGCGCGAACCGAGTGCCGGGGGGCAGGGCTTAAACCGGGTAACACTGTTCTTTTTCTCGGAAGCGGTCCACTGCCCCTGACGCTCATCGTACTCTGCCACCAGCACGGGCTCAATGGAATCGGGATCGAACAGTATCCGGAGAGGGTCGAACTCTCAAGACGGGCGCTTGAGAAGCTCGGGCTCTCCAGCCAGATCAGAATAATCAACGGAAACCATTTGACGCTGCCGCTTGCAGAGATGCCGGAACTGATCATGGTAGCTGCTCAGGCTGAACCCAAGAAGGAGATATTTGATCATCTGGCAAGCGCGCTTCCTGCAGGAACAAAGATATCGTACCGCATCTATGAAAAGGGGCTCAGACGGATGCTGGACACGTTTTATCGCTATGAGTTGCCAGGACGGCTCAGAGAATACTTAAGGATCCCTCCAGAGCCGCCTGTCAACAACACCAGCGTCTTTCTGACCGTTACCGATTGAATCATCGGGATTCAGGCGATTGAGAGTGCAAAGTGCTCTATGCCGATAGATGCAAAAACCCCGGAAAGCGAGACGTTTGCACGCACGGATCGACTGTCGATCATCGTGCGGATAAGCGATCCTTTTTGGTGAGGAATACAACGGTATTGTTGACCGGTGGTTTCGGTCGGACCCTTAAGTATTCTTCAAACTGTTCAGGCAATTCCAGAAAAGAAAACGCCTCCAATAATCTTCTAAGCCCTTTCTCATAGATGCGGTACGATATCTTTGTTCCTGCCGGAAGCACGCACGCCAGATGATCGAATATCTCCTTTTTTGGTTCAGCAGCTGCAGCCACCATAACGAGTTTACACCCATCCAAAGACAATCCAAAGTGGTTTCCTTCTATTATCTCGATCTGATCAGAAAGCCCCAGTTGCATGAGAACTCTTCTTGAGAGTTTTGCTCTGTCCGGTTCCTGTTCAATCCCAATCCCTCTGAGACCATGCTGGTGGCAGAGCATTATAAGACTTAAAGGCAGTGGCCCACTCCCGATAAACACAATACCATCGCCGGGTTCAAGCCCTGATCCCTGGTACTCGGTAAGAGCCAGCTGGAGATAATTTGAGAAATGGGTGAAACGTTTCAGCGCATCCCACGGATCTTCACTATCCCGTATGGAGTTTACATTCTCGGTTTCGAGTCTCAAACTATATAGGTTTCTGAATCTGACGATAGATTCAAGTGCCGAATCAAATTCAGGAGCAGAGAGAATCTCGTCTGCAGATTTATCGTCCAGATCCAGCGCAGCCAGATAGTCCAACCTTCGGAAAAAGGTCTTAAGACGATTCGAAGGACTATGGAGGATTTCTTGATCCTTAATATCCCTGGTCACTGAATACATTGTCGATAGTTCTTTGATTATCGATTCTGATGAACGATCCATAATGTTACTCACATCCATTGGAATGTCCTTCTGGTTCTACATTCTTATAGTTATTTCTTACGGTCTCTCAAAGCCGCCCCATTGGTGGTCGGTTGGGGTTCAGGTCAGGCGCCTGACTTTGGTTCCATTTCTCCCCGAGCGCCATGAAGAGCGACGGATTATTCGCAATGTTATACGAGATCGATCTGTTTTTATTTTCAAATTCCCTGAGTTTTTCAAGGCGATTCACTGATACATTCGTCAATCCGACTCCGCTGAATAGGTTAGCCACATCATCCGGATCACTTCCACTGAAAAATGGTAATTGATCCGTATCCCCTCCAAATTGATTGGT
>DASC01000041.1 GCA_002503595.1 Candidatus Methanogaster sp. UBA203
CACTGGATTTTTAGACAGTGCCTCACTGATGCAATAAGTATCCGTTTCATCCCATCAACTCCTCGAAACATGGGATACAGTGTGGTGCACCGTCCAGCAGCCTGATCCGCGTCTCCATCACAGGTTCGCCGCATCTATCACAGCATATCGATTCGTGGATATGTGCCATCGGTGGCGGTTCCGGGGTGACTTCTTCAATTGATAGAAGATCCCCTTCCGGGAGATCCAGTAGCGCATTACTTTTTTCGACGTGTAACCGCTTGAACTCAGCCATTTCAGCCGGAGTTGCTGTTCTCTCCTTGACTTTGGCGAAGAGGTCCAGATGATGTTTGTCTGGTATGACTGCCTCTTTCTTGATGGAAATCCTGAGTGCCCTCTGGTTTTCACGGTTCATGAATGTGTAGACGTATTTACCAAAATCCTTGAAGATCAGGTTTCCTTTGCCAAACGTACATCCGGTCAGCACCTGGATGGCATCCACACCGCACGAGCTGTTCTCGACGATTGCAACCAATTCCTCGTCCTTAGCAGGCTTTCCCAGTTCTCTCAACGCAACCAGAGAGACCCGTAGCCCCATCGCAAGTCCGGGACACTGGTGTCCGTGAAACCGGATCGCAGTCTCGAGTATGGATTTAGTATCAGTGGAGTCCATGTTCTACGCTACTTATTGATACTATTAAAAGTTTTTGTTGAATAATTTAACAGGAATTAGGAAGAATTTTAATAACATGAAATTATTGTGCTTTGGAAGTAGCAACAATAGCTACTATATATAACAAAAGCATAGGAGATATAAAATAAATAAAAATAACACTTTAAAATCGATAACTATCGGAATAATGCTGGTGCTATCGATCGTAGCGCTATGTGCCGGCATCGTATCTGCAAAGCCGACATGGATACGCGCTATGCCAGGATCGATCGCAGCCGGTTCTGATGCGCATCTCGATGGATTCACTTTCCCGTCGTTTCAGTATGCCATTAAGAAGAACACCACTGTAAAATCCCTCAATCTCCACTTCACCAGTAACGGGACGATCGAAGAAGACGATGCGGTTTACACGACAAAGACGTGCAAGGGTCATATACGGTTTATCTGGTTCATGGGCTGCGAATACCGCTCGATCGATCCGGATAAGGTGAATCTCTTGAGTAAGATACTGATCTGTTTCGACAAATATGATGCGCCAGAGGAGGGCAATACAAAAAAGACTCTGGCAACCGGCGAGATCTGGGAACTTAAGGAAGGGTACAGTCTTGTGCCATCGCAGGTCGATCTCGAAGGCAATAAAGTATATCTAAATATTTATAAAAATGGTGAAGTTGTGTACGCCGAGGTTCTCAAACCAGGGGATTATTTCGTGTACAACCAGGCCATCGACGATATGGACGATATTACCCTCTTCACGTACCACGTTGATTCGGCGTTCCGCGGAACCGATTCCAATGTCGTGATACTGACTGTGGTGAGGCAGTACTCGGATAATCCAAAGAAGATTGGGATCGGCGATGAGTACGGGGATTTTGAGGTGAAAGAGATCACAGATAAGATTATCCGACTCAATAACGCCAACACAATCTCCTTTTCACTCTTTGAACGAGAGGAACTGCTTGGCGATTGGCTCAAGTTCCGGGTTTCTAATAAGGGCTGGTGGGGCTATGCATATACCGAGACCGCGTATGCGACTCCGGAATGCAGGGAATCCGCCGGAAAAACCGGGCACCACCAGTCGAGACTCGGGTAGCAAACAGCACTCCAGCCACCGCGCCAACCAGTGTGGCAGATACCGGTGGCGACGCTTCCGAAGACGCGCCCGCCTCGCCGCCGGATGATGCCAGTGCCACGAAAAACAATCCTGCACAGGAGACTGGAACTGATGCCGCGCATACAGAATCTGTTCCGGGTTTCGGGGTTTCTGTCCGCTATCGCTGGACTTTTTGCGGCTGCGTACAGTAGACGGCGGAAGTGAAGGAGGAAGATGCCGGAGACTCTTGCAAGACCTGTGACAGATGTTCACCGGTCCCTTTTACCTTTATCGAAGGCAGAGGGCAGATGTGCCAGATACCTCCCGCCTTCATTCACAGACATGATGATCTCTTCCAGCTCGAGCAGCGATCCTGCGACCGCGCTTCTGATCAACACAATGCCGCTTCCGGTGCTTCCCCTGGCAGAAGCAGCCGGCTGGGCGGGAACCTATGATCGGTTATGGGCGGCGGCATCAGCCCTGTAAACCAAATAGGTTAATATAGAAGGATGTTATAGATTAACATAATTACACAGGTGATTTCATGGCCAATAAAAGTATTATAGAAAAGATACTCGGTTCGCCGATGCCGAAAAAATCTGTAGACACTGATAAGTATCACACTATCAGTCTCGATGACTACGATGAGGTCATAGAAGATGAGCCGGCAGAGACGTATATACGCGTTGCGGAACTGAGCAATCTCGATGGAATTCCCGATCTACGAAAGGAGATATACGACGGAAATATCGTGATTGTTGATATCTCGCTGATAAAGCGGGACAAGATGATACTCGAACGCGCGCTTCGTGACCTGCGGGATGTGGTAAGTGATGTGCATGGGGATATTGCAGGACTCGGCGAGGATATGGTGATCACGACTCCGACCGGTATCAGGATCGATCGTACACGGCTTGGTGGACAGGCGACGGCATATTGATATGAAGATCAACAGCCCTCTGCAGGCTTACGAATACCTGCCGAAGACGAACTGCGGGGACTGTGGGGAACCGACATGCATGGCGTTTGCCTCGCATCTGATCGATCGGTCGATGAAGGCAGAGGAGTGTCCGCTCCTGCTCGAGGAAGAATATAAAGATAATTATAATACGCTCGCCGATCTGCTTGCGCCCGAGATACGCGAGGTCGTAATCGGAACCGGGGACCATGCGATCACCATCGGGGGGGATGATGTGCTGTACCGGCACAAGCTGACCTTCTTTAATAAAACCGCCTTCGCTTATGACGTGTGGGACACGATGAGCGAAGAAGAACTGGTCAAACGTGTCAACGATATCCAGAACTACAAAAAATTTTACATCGGCGATTTCCTGACGCTTGACGCGGTTGCGATCAGATGCACATCCGGCGATGCGGATCAGTTCGCGCAAACGACCGCGAAAGTGATGGAAACGACCGAACTGCCGTTCCTGCTATGTTCGCTTGATCCGGAGGTCCTCGGTGCAGGACTTGCCGTTGCTGCCGATCGGAAGCCACTGATCTATGCTGCGACCACAGAGAACTGGCGCGATGTCGCAGAGCTTGCACTCACATATAACGTCCCTGTGGTGCTCTCTGCACCAAACGATCCGGATGCCTTAAAATCGCTTGCACTGACGTTTGCGTCGGCGGGCATCACCGATCTCGTGCTCGATCCCGGGACGTTCCCGACAGACGGGCTGCGGGACTCCTTTGAGAACTTCCTGAAAATCAGGCGTGCAGGGATCGAGGGGCAGACCGATATCGCATATCCGCTGATGGCGGTTCCCATGACAGTCTGGGAACGTTTCGATGGCATAAGTGCGGCATACTGGGAGAGCGTGCTTGCATCGATCTTCACGGTCAGGTACGGAGACATCATGATTATGCATAGCATCGAGCCGTACTCGCTTCTTCCCGAACTGCATATCAGGGACACGGTCTACACCGACCCGAGAAAGCCGGTGATGGTCGATGCGGGCGTCTTTGAGGTCGGATCGCCTGACCGGAAGTCGCCAGTCTTCATAACAGCGAACTTTGCGCTGACATATTATACGGTGGAGAGCGATCTGGCATCCAATGACATCGACTGCTATCTCTGCGTGGTGGATACCGACGGCATCGGCGTCGAGGCGGCGGTAGCGGGCGGGCAGCTCACTGCGGCAAAGATCAAGGATATGTTCGATTCAGCCGGTTTTGATGTGCAGGAGAAGACTGACCACGGCGCAATTATCCTTCCAGGACTTGCTGCACGGCTGCAAGGAGATGTTGAGGATACGACCGGGCTTACTGTGATGATCGGACCTCCCGATTCAGGGCAGATCCCGCGGTGGATGGAATCGAAGTGGGAGTCGTGAGGGTTTCACTTTCACCCCGCTCCTGGATTACTGATTTATATATGTGGGCTAATGTGCATATCAAGGACTTGCACAGCCCTACTCGATTCTGGGCAGCCCTGCATTATCCTTCCCCTCACTTTTTTTTTATTTTTTTAACAACCCCAGCCACACCTCCAACCCGTAAGATTCATTGCTGGTCCCGCCCGCATTATCTATCAGACCACAGGTAAGCGACTCTGAAAGAACCATGATCTGCCCATCCAGACTCCCGGAAAACCCGGGATGCTATCTCTTCAAAGATGCCGCTGATAACATAATCTATGTCGGGAAAGCAAAGAATCTCAAAAAGCGCGTCCACAGTTACTTCCAGAGACGCGAGCGCGACCCAAAGACCGGGGTCCTCGTAGAGAAAGCATATTCTGTCGATTTCATCGTAACGGACAGCGAACTCGAGGCGCTGATCCTTGAAAACACCTTGATCAAGCGGCACCAGCCGAGATACAATATCGATCTTAAGGATGCGAAGAGTTACGCATATATCCGGATCACGGACGAGAAATTTCCACGTATCGGGATTGCACGGAGGCTGGATGGAAGCGGAAGTTTCTTTGGTCCGTTTGTCACTGCAAAGGAGCGCGACTATATCCTTTCAGTCGTTGCAAAGACGTTTAAGCTGCGGTCATGTCGCAGACTCCCGAAACGGGCGTGTCTCAGGTACCATATCGGGTCGTGCAGCGCGCCGTGCATCGAAAAGATCAGCAGCGAGGAGTACCGCAAGCAGGTCGCCCGGGCGCAGTCGCATCTCCGCGGGAATACGAGCGATCTGATCCGGTCTTTATCGCAGGAGATGGCAGAAAAATCGATGGAACAGGAATTTGAGCTGGCGTTAGAACTCAGGAACCAGATCGCTGCCATCGAGCACCTTGCAGAGCGCCAGTATGTGGATCGGCGGAAGAACTACGATGAGGACGTTATCAACTACGTAAAAAGCGATGGCAGGGTATATCTCATGCTCTTTAACGTGTACAAGGGCATGCTCGCAGACAAGCAGGAGTTCGTCTTCGATGAGCGCGAGGAGGTGATCGACGAGTTCCTTGTGCAGTATTACTCAGAGCACGACCCGCCGCCCGAACTGATCCTCCCTACGCCGGTTGGTGACGTGATCCCTGATTTCCTCATCCGTAGGAGCGGGCGGCGGGTCAGGATCACAGTCCCAAAGCAGGGGGAGAAGAAGAAGCTGCTCGATCTCGTCAGGAAGAATATCGAGATTTCATTCTTTGGCGGGCAGATCAAACTTGAGGCACTGAAAGACCTTCTCGGGCTTTCCCGCGTCCCCACGGTCATCGAGTGCTTCGATATCTCCCACCTCTCGGGCACGTCGATGGTCGCATCGATGGTGCAGTACAGGACAGGAAAGCCTGATAAACGGAATTACAGGCGGTTCAAGATCAGGACGGTCGAGAAGATCGACGATTTTGCTGCCATCGCCGAGGTCGTGCGGAGGCGGTATTCGCGCCTGCAAAGGGAGGATGGTGAATTCCCGGATCTGGTAATCATTGATGGCGGGAAGGGGCAGCTCTCGGCAGCCCGCGGGGAGATGGAGGGGCTCGGGCTCAGGATTCCAATCATCTCCATCGCCAAGCGAGAGGAAGAGATCTATGTGCCGGGTCTCACCCATCCCCTGCCTGCTGACAGGAAGGACAAAGCATCGCTCTTTGTTCAGGAGATCCGGGATGAGGCGCACCGGTTCGCAGTCGCATACCACCGGCTGCTCAGGAGAAAAGCGGTGGTGTCATGATCTTTCAGGTGGTGTGACGTTTATAGTCATCGAAACCGAAAACCCCCTACAACGTTCGAGACCGACATGCCAGAACAC
>DASC01000046.1:0-12074 GCA_002503595.1 Candidatus Methanogaster sp. UBA203
CCTGTTCGATCGTTAAAAGGATTTTCAGGTGCTAAAATTGCGAAAGAATCCGCACAGGGCGGCGCTGTGATAGCAGATGGGCTTTTGCATGGGCGGTACGCGGGCATCGTGGAGACGATGAGGATTAAAGAGGCGTATGGTACGGTTCTCGACTATGTGCCGCCGATTTCGGAGGGGTGATCTGAAATTCTCACCATTTCATTGGCAGTCAAGCAGTAGTACGATCATAGTATAATAGTGACACTGTCGTGGTACTCATCTCACAACGACGTATATGGCAATGTCACTCCAATGCATCTTTTACAGTAAGTCTTTCTAAGAAATCCGTTCGTGTGGGTTTTGCACTGGGGTCATATAAACGTGGACGCAGCCCAAACCTCTGGGCTGCGGCATTTTTCGTTGAGCGAGAAGTATCTTTGGGTGGTGTTGGGGTAGTCAGAATGCAGGGCGTTCCGGGGCGGCTCATCTTGCAGACTCCCCCCGCCGCACGCACCCGATACCGGAAAGAACCGCCTCGATCCCGCCCTCGACACTGTCCGGGTCACAGTCGCCAAGAATCTCGATCCGAAAAGTTGCGCTCCGTCTCGGCTCGTACCGGTCGATGACATCTGCACGTACCACGCCATCGCATCTCGATATCACATCACAGATCACATAGGGGTCTGCGCGGTCAGGCAGTATGATCGAGATATCCCGCGTAAACCTGCGCAGATTTTCAAGTTTCCAGTTCTGCAACTCTGCATGGCTGAGCAGTCTTATGTTTTCGATCTTTAATTCAACAGATCTCCGCCCCTCTTCCATGACAATGGTTCTCGGGGCGACCTTTGTGATGACGCCGAGATGTATAACCCCGGAACGAAGATGCAGCACGCCGCTCTCGTGCCCTATCGACCCGATCAGTTCCTCAAACTCTGTGATCTTCGTATTGATCAGTTTATCAGACCGTCTCAGAGCGGATTCCGTATCCCCGAAGTGGGATGCCGCATTCTTCATCAGATCTGTGAAATCGTCCACGGACCCGTTACTGACTATCTCCGAAAGCCGCATACACTCGGCGATGAACGCCTCATGCACCTCCGCAATCCTCGGATTGTTCATCTGGATCATCGCGTACAGGTGCGGGTTCTGACCGAGTATCCGCCCGACAAAATCGAGCATGATCTCGTACACAGGGCTCATGAACCTTCTTGACAGGGAGACCTCGAAGTCGAGGCTCATGAGCGTGGATCCGATGCTTAAGTATGCGAAATGCGTGAGCCCCTGCACCACTGCCATGACCCGGTCATGCGTGTCGGCATCAACGATCTCGACGTTTGCACCCTCGCGCTCGAAGAGATCGGTCAAGACCGGAAGCCACCGTTCGCATCTGCTTGACGGCGTGATCATCACAGTCTGCCCGCGGATGTCAGGGATGCTTGGACCGAACATCGGATGCGTCCCGATCACCTCGACGCCATCAGGTGTACACTTCTCCATCGCAGCAAGCGGTATCTTCTTTATCGAGGTCATATCCATGAGAAGACTCCCGCGACTTATCTTCGGCGCAATCTCTTCGATCGTAGCCTCTGTTACATCGATGGGAACTGAAATCACAACGATATCGCTCTCATGGATTGCGGCATCCAGATCGTGCGCATACGTTGCGCCCAACGCGTAAGCGATCTCGACCTTGCCGCTTTTTCCCCAGACCGCAACCGTATGATGGAGGCGCTGGAAGAATTTCGTGAACCACTGTCCGAGTTCGCCTGTGCCGCCGATGATCAGGATCTTCATGGGTACTCCTTTTTATATTGTAATTTCATGTATTTCATATATATCAAAAAGTTTTTGCGAGTGGGCTATCACGCACAAATACTTATAAGCCGCAAAAGCCATTTTTCAACCGGGTGATATTATGGAACAATATTTGATAGCAATAGTGATTGTAGTGCTGTTTGTGCTTGCAAGCGCTGTAAAGATCGTTCAGGAGTACGAGCGTGGCGTGATATTCCGGCTCGGGCGACTGGTCGGTGCAAGAGGACCGGGACTCTTCTTCATAATCCCGATACTCGAGACGATGAGGAAGATCGATCTCAGGACGGTCGTGCTCGATATCCCGCCGCAGGAGGTCATCACAAAGGATAACGTGACCTCACGGGTGAATGCTGTGGTGTATTACCGGGTGATGGATCCGAGCAAAGCAGTGGTGCAGGTTGAGCACTATCCGACAGCAACCGCGCAGATGGCGCTCACGACGCTGCGAGGTGTGATTGGGCAGGTGGAACTTGATGCGGTACTTTCAGAGCGGGATAGGATCAACAAGCAGCTGCAGGAGATCATCGATGAGGCGACCGACCCGTGGGGGATCAAGGTTTCGGCTGTCGAGATCAAGGATGTCGAACTGCCTGAGGCGATGCAGCGTGCGATGGCTTCGCAGGCAGAGGCAGAGAGGAACAGGCGTGCACGGATCATCAACGCAGAAGGTGAGATGCAGGCATCAATCAAACTTGCTGATGCTGCAAGGGTGCTGAACGAACAACCTGGAGCACTATACGTCCGGACGCTCCAGACGATTAAGGATGCGACCGAGGAGAAGGCGACGACCGTTGTGATTCCGCTGCCGATAGAACTCATGGGCGCACTCGGACTCAATAAAGAGAATAAATAAAGAGAGATGGATGGGAAATGAGATTGCGATGAAACATATCCCAATCCTTCTAACGCTCCTGCTGCTGGCGCTCTCCTTTATGGCGCCGGCATGTAGCGCGTCAGAGCCAGTGATCTATGTGATCGAGGTGGACGACATGATCACAGCAGGCACTGAGATGGAGATCGCCCGCGGCATCGATCACGCAACTGATATCGGTGCTGCAGCGGTGTTGATCGAAATAAACACCCCGGGCGGGCTTGTTGACTCGATGGAGGGGATCGTATCAGAGATCGAGCGTTCGGAGGTGCCTGTGATCACGTTTGTGCCACAGGGCGAGCGTGCGTTCTCTGCCGGTGCATTCATCCTTCTCTCAGGGCATATCGCTGCAATGGCGCCCGGTACAGCCACAGGAGCGGCAACACCGATTGCGATAACGCCGACAGGCACAACACCGGTCGAGAACAAGACGGTCAATGCGTACGCAGCCCGGATGCGTGGAATCGCGGAGAACCGGAACCGATCTACAGAGGTCGCGGAGAAGTTCGTGACAGAAGGATTATCACTGACAGCTGAAGAGGCGCTGGATCAGGGCGTGATCGATGTAGTCGCGTCCGGCAGGCGTGATCTTGCCGGTGCCATCGATAACAGAACCGTGAACGTGAGCAGAGAATCGGTGACACTCCGCACAAAGGATGCGATCTTCATCACGCAGGAACCGCAGTTTGCTGCATCGATCGTCGCCATACTGAGCAACCCACAGATCGCGTTCGTACTCTTCTTAATCGGGCTCTATGGGGTCATCTACGGTCTCAAAGCTCCTGGGACGTACGTTCCTGAGATGGTCGGCGCGATAGCGCTGATACTTGCGCTGTACGGCATGGGATTGTTCTCGGTCAGCACATTCGGCGTGATATTGATAGTAGCCGGGATAATACTGCTCATAGCAGAGGTTTTCACGCCAACATTCGGGGTACTGACGCTCGGCGGCGTGATCTGCCTGATTCTCGGTGCTATCATGTTTCCGCAGGAGCCGTTCATGCCGGCTGAATGGATCAGCGACTTCAGAGGCACCGTCTTCGTAATCGCGATCCTCTCTGTCGTGGTCATCGTGGTCGGTCTCGGTTTTGTTCTGAAGACGAGGCTTGCGAAACCGACGACTGGGCGGGAGGAACTGATCGGTGAGGTCGTCAGGGCAGAGACCGACATCGATCCGGAGGGCACCGTGCACATTCACGGTGAGATATGGCGGGCATCTGCAACAGAGCCGGTGCGGAAAGGCGAGGATGTGGTGATCCGGGATGTGGACGGGCTCACGCTGGTTGTTGAGAAGAAGTAGGGGGCCCGCATAAACCCGCCGGATCGGCACCGGATCATCGAATCGCAGGTCTCATCTCTTCGCATCGACGAGACGCTCCGGATTCGTCCTGACCGCGGCGCAGGAATCGCGCTCAGTCAGCCCTGACCCCATCGCCACAGTAAGCGCCATCTCTTCAGTGATCAGATCATCTGGCGCATGCGCATCAGTGTTCACTATGAGATCGCATCCGATCTCGCACGCAATCCGTGCAACATGCCCGTTCGTCCGGTTGTGCCCGCATCTTGCTGTGATCTCGAGCAGTACGCCATTTTCGCGTGCGCATTCGACCTCACTCTGGGTGATCAGTCCGGGATGCGCCAGAATGTCGATGTCAGACCGAAGTGCAGCAGCATTCGTGCCTGGAGCCACAGGTTCTGACGTGGTCTCGCCGTGCACCACGATGATATCTGCACCAAGCGACCTTGCTTTATCTGCAAGCCGCGCAATCTTTCCGGGCGGAACATGCGTCAGTTCCACGCCAGAAAGGACTCTGATACCCCATTCCTCCTCCAGAAACGAAGTTTTTTTCATTGCATCCAGCACAAATTCGATGTTCGTAAAATCGACGTGATCAGTGATCGCAATTGCAGAATAGCCATGCACCACTGCACGGCGGACGAGTTCGCTCGGTATCAGTTCGCCGTCGCTGAATACAGAGTGGGTGTGCAGGTCGATCATCACGAATATCTGGGGTGTGAAACCTATAAGTATTCCCCCATGCGCAGGTTGGTCAGCAGACCGGGGACGTCAAGATCGCCACCCGAAGGGACGGGCAACTTAAAGATTCTTAATTGGTGGATCGTAGCTCCTTCATCTTTGAGCCAACCTCGCGCAGAATCGAGGATTTTGGAGCATCTGTCTTCTTTGCGAGCACCCGCCCCTGTTTCTCCCAGCATGCCGCAGGATGCGCCTTCGTATCTTCGACAGTGCAGTTGAGATTGAGCATTCTGGCTGCTTCTGCGATCTCATCGAGCCGCGGCGACTTCACAGCACTTCGCCTCGAGACCCTGCGCCCACCGTTTCTCGATATTCTGCTGTCGAAATAGATGGGCCAGATAACGATCCTGTCTGTTTCTGGCATAAAATCCCGCCTCCCGGAATCGAACCGGGGACATCGCGGTCTCTGCGCGGTAATGTGTGCTTTCGCACATGATCATACTACAGCCGCGCACTCTACCAGGCTGAGTTAAAGCGGGTTATAGAGTGTGGTGTCGCGGTCTTTATCAATCTTTTGTTTCTGGTAGTATCTCCGAATCCACGGGAATCCACAAAAATATCGAGAGCGCCTGAATTTCAGTTCCATATAAATTTTCTTTCGGAGATACTGACGCATCAGTAAGATTAATTAGATTCCACCACGATCTAATCTCATGGAAAGCGCGCAGATGGCTATGGGCGAAAAACAGATAGCAGAACTTTCAGAGATGCTTCACTCTTCCAGATCAGAGGTTAGAGGGATGGTTATGTGGGAAGGTGTGAAGAGTCTGCGCATGAAAATTGCGCTTGAAAAGTATGTCAATGAGGAGTTCTCCCTGTGCAGGGCAGCAGAGTTTGTAGGTGTTTCGATACAGCAGATGGCAAGATACCTTGCAGAGAGGGGTGTATCTTTTTTCAGACAGAGCATAGAAGAAGCCGAACTGGATGTGAAAGAGGCTGAAGGCTGGCTTAGCAATGCGCATTCTTGTTGATTCCTCTACGCTGATCGCTCTTTCAAAGATAGGTGAACTATATATACTCGAAAATATCTTTGGAAAGATCTTTATCACCACTGCTATCAAAAAAGAAGTTCTTATAGGAGATTTTCCTGAGACTGATGCTTTGAAGGCGGCAATGGATGAGTGGATCGAGGTTATAGGTTATGAAGGCGATGCCAGCGAGTTAAGGAAGTATGGGCTGGGGTGTGGCGAAGCAAGTCTTTTGCTGGCAGCAGAGCATGAGGATCGGCTTATACTGGATGAAATAAACGCCAGACGGTATGCAGAGTCCGTGGGATTTCGATTCACCGGATTGATCGGGCTGCTCATTGCCGCAGTTAGGAGTGGAAAATTGGCAAAAGAACGGGCGATAGAAGTGCTGAACCGACTGGCGAAGAGTGACTTTCGGATAAGCTCGGATCTGTATCTGTGGGCATATTCGTCGATATAATATTATACGGTTATACAAACTGTTCACCAGTCTGACGATCCGATCGGTCTTGGCAGCCATGCGCTCGTGTTATAGGTCAATAGGATAAACGTCTGGCTGTGTTCCCGGTTAGTTCGTAGATGGGCACTGATTTTTGAGTCGCGGTTGCCTGTGGGCGCATCCCTGCACCACAGCACCGGAGTTCACAGAGTCAGACGCTTTGTCCAAGCATGATGCGCTCGCACCGCTCAAGATCCTGAACTGTATTCACATTCAGCGCAACTTCAGTTTCAGGGAGAATCAGGTTATAATCGGGCTGCTCCTCCTCGATCAGACCACCATCGAGGATGTTAACGCCGCACGGGACGATCAACTCATCGTTGCGATTGAAGACGGCGGTCGGGTGCTGTCCGAGTTCCTTGCAGACAGAAAGCGGCGTGTGAACAGAGAGCGCGGGTTCGTCCCGCTTGTTATAGATCGAAACAATCCTATCGATCATCTCAGGGGTTACAAGCGGGAGATCAGACATGACAACGAGTACCGGCTCCCGGATTCCCGCTGCCTTTATCCCGTGAACCATGTCGCCGACATAACCGAGACCGGGCGCGGGAATGACCTTAACATCCTCCTGCGTCTCAAGATATTCCCGTGTCTGCGGCACGCTTGGCGAGGTCACGACGAAGATGCGGCATATCGACCTGCTGCGCCTGAGCGTATCGATCACATACATGATAAGCGGTCTTCCGCGGAGCTTGACCATCGGCTTTTCACCAGTCCAGTCTCCTGTGAAGAACCTGCTCCCAACCCCACCAGCCATCACTACCGCATCCATGCGAATCACCTTCCGCGCCCGCGGTCTTGCCCGCTAAGGAGATCGAGATGGTACTTCACCATGCAACTGTGTTCGATCTGGGTCGTCACCACATAAGCCTCCTCAAGAATCATCCCGGTGGCGATCGTGCCGTGCCCGCGTATGATCGCACCTTTGTGCTCGCGCAAACCGGAGGCAGCATTCTCTGCAAGTTCCAAGGTTCCGATGCCGCCTGTAACGATCGGGATCTCATGCAGGAAGTATAGTCCCTCGCTATCGACCGGCACGACCCGGGAATCCTCGATCAAGGACTCGATCACCGAATAAGGGCAGTGCGCATGGATGATTGCGAGCGCTGAAGTGTTCTTGTATATGGCGCGATGCACGATCGCCTCTGATGATGCGATCAGATCCATGCTTGAGGTTCCCTCGATACTGATCTCGACAACGGAATCCCGGTCGATCTCGTCCAGTGCGGATCCGCTTCTCGTGATCAGCATCCCCCCACCGGTGCGGACGCTGATATTGCCGAAATGGGACTCAACAAGACCGTACTCAACAAGTTTCTTTCCGAATCGTGCAATCTCTCGCCACATAGTTCTCATATCAATTGTCGTTGGTCTATCATCAATCAATCTTTGGTACTTGCTCCGGATGGGAACGATGACGCTGGCATACAACTTAAGTAGAATCTACACTATACAAAGCGTGAACCATGATGAGCATCACTGATGTACTGCGGCGTGTCGAGGAGTCCTCTGCAGAGGATGTCGCTTTCGAACATCTCGAGCAGATCCGTAAGAGCAAGTTTAACACATTCATAACAGTAGCAGAAGATCAATCACTCGAGCGTGCCCGCTCGCTCGATTCAGGAGAATTAAAATCAGGCGGCAGACTCGCAGGCGTTCCAATAGCGATCAAGGACAACATGTCGACGACGGGCATCCGGACGACCTGCGCATCGCATATTCTCGATGGCTACATCCCTCCGTATGACGCAACCGTCATTGAGCGTCTATACGCCGAAGGCGCAATCGTAATCGGGAAGACAAACATGGATGAGTTTGCGATGGGCACATCCACAGAGTCCAGCTACTACGGTCCAACAAGGAATCCGCACAATCCTGACTGCGTGCCAGGCGGCTCATCAGGCGGGAGTGCTGCCACTGTTGCAGCAGGAGAGGTGGCGATCTCGCTTGGCTCTGACACAGGCGGCTCTGTCCGGTGTCCTGCGTCCTTCTGCGGCGTTGTCGGGTTAAAGCCGACTTATGGCGCAGTATCCAGGTACGGGCTTGTCTCGTATGCGAACTCGCTCGAACAGATCGGACCGATCGCATCGAACGTAGAGGATGTCGCATTCCTCTACTCGATTATCGCTGGCTACGATCCGAAGGATTCGACGTCTGTGGATGTCGATACCGAGATCAACATCGATTGCAATGTTAAGGGACTTACGATCGGCGTTCCCTCGCAATACTATGGGGAGGCGATCGATCCCGCGGTTGAGAACGCGGTCTGGGACGGGATACACCATCTTGAGGACGAGGGCGCAACATACAAGGAGGTCGATATGCCGCATACCGATTATGCGCTTGCCGCCTACTACATCATCGCAATCTCGGAGGCATCATCGAATCTGGCGAGGTTCGACGGCATGAGATACGGTCTGCGCACCGAGGATAAGGACTGGAGCACCACGTTTTCAGAGGTTCGTGCGCTCGGGTTCGGAGAGGAGGTCAAGCGGAGGATCATTCTCGGCACGTTCTCGTTATCGACAGGGTATCACGACAAATACTACTTAAAAGCACTTCAGGTGCGGACACTCGTCAAACAGGACTTCGATCTGGCGTTCAAGGATGTTGATGTCTTAATTGCGCCGACGATGCCGATGCCTGCGTTTCGGATAGGGGAACTCGTGGATCCGCTCTCGCAGTACCTGGCTGATGTGAACACCGTCCCGATCAACCTCGCAGGCGTGCCATCGGTATCGGTGCCGTGCGGGAGCACACAGGGACTGCCGATCGGGATGCAGATCATTGGGCGGTACTTCGATGAGCCAAGGATTCTTGGCGTGGCAGCGGCTGTGGAGCGGTCATCATAATACTCGCAATACAGCAATTCCGGTTGTATCTATAAACGCATGCAGTCAAAGGGTCGATTCTTTATACTTTCGTAAACATTTGCGTACAATGTTGAGGCACAAAAAGGATAATTCCAAATAATGTTTAGTAAATGTGGAGCTCAAAGGAGGGTAGTTCGCATGAGTAAAACAGAAACAAAACTTCGGGAGCATCTGAACGCCGACGCGCTATTCAGTCTCGTTCACTCAGGTTTTGAGAGAATAAAAGACCATCGGTCAAAAAACATCAAAATGCCCAAGCAATTCATACCATCTTATATTCACCTCATTCCAACTGTTTGAGATTATACCATCGCTCGTGGCTGATTTGTGTTGTGAAGAGATGATGTAGATGTTTACGAAACGACAAAGAAACAGTCCCTCGCTTGCATGCGTTTACGATCATAGCGGGAATTGCTGCTCGCAATAGTTGTTCTGCTTCATTGAGCACTTTCAAGGTGATCAGAAAGTCTCTCGCACAACAACCCCGTCCTCACTCGCCTTTGTAATGATCGCACGCCCACCGGCGTCGTTGATCGCCGAAGCGACCGCGTCAGCACCACCACCATCAGCACTTGAACCGCGGACGAGCGCAACGATGCACCCCCCGCCGCCAGCGCCTGTTATCTTCGCACCATACGCGCCCGCGTCCCTGGCAGCGCACACCAGTCGCGAGAGTTTCGCGCTTCCGACGCCGATTGCATCCAGAAGCCCGTGATCGATGTTCATCAGTTCCCCGACCGACCTGTAATCGCGTCCCTTGATTAAGGGCACGCCGATCTCTGACAGATTGTCTATGATATCGAATATCGAGTCCATGACCCCGGGATAGTCCTCATGCAGGATTCTGACGTTTCCCACAAGTTCTTTTGTGGAAGAGAACTCTTCTGTATCCCCGATCACGATATCACACTCGATCAGCCGCAGTCTCGATGATGCTACTCCGGGTTGTATCAGCATGGTGCCGCCCATCGTCGAGACTGCGGTGTCGGTCGGCGATGCCGCGCCCTGGACATCCCGCTCGATCCGGTGCCCCACCTCTGCAAGCGTGGCGCTGTCCATCATGAGCCGGAACTCGGCATTGAGTGCGCCAAGCGTTGCGATCACCGCAGCGGCCGACGACCCGAGTCCTGAGCCGACCGGAATCTCCGAATCGATCCGAATCGAGACTGCAGGGACCGCGAGCGATTCGATGCACCGCGAGATGTAGGGATGCACCATGTAATCGATGCCTGTCGTGCCGAGAATAGACGAGATCGTCGTCTGGTCAGATTCCGAAACCGTTGCGGTGGTGCGGAGGTTGATTGCGGATGCAATCGCACGCTTGCCGTAGACTACCGCGTGTTCGCCGAAGAGGTAGATCTTTCCGGGTGCAGAGCAGGTTGTGGTCATGTTATCTCCATTCTCGTATCATGGTATTTCTTCTGCCATTTGAGCATTGTTTGCTTTTTATATCGGGATCAGGAATTACTTATTTTTTTCAAATATTCTTTCATTCAGATATTCTTTTAAATGGTTTTGAATTTTTCGTATATCTTCAGTATCAGGCAGGTCAGCAATGATCTTCTCAATAATCTGCCTTTGTTGAATCTGAATGAATGTCTGAGTAAAATTGATGTCAAATATCCAACCAAGTTGCAGGAGTTTCATATCATTAAATGTTTTCAACTCATGAGAATTTGAAACCCGGTTGTTAAGGATATCTTCAACGAAGCAAAGTGAATATTCGGGTGTATCAGGAAGTTCAAGCTCCAATGCAGGGTTGCGATGCTTATGACGTTTTCCATAATAAGTTGTCACAACCAGCCATATATCCAATTTATCCGCATCCCGTAATAATTTTGAATACAGTAAACAATCGGGGTTTTCGCTAGCGGGGTCGGGAAGTTTGCGTACATTGTGATAGCATATAGCTTTATAAGTGATGGAACGTTGTGTTTTTGTGAGCCGGCTTAATACGTTTGTTTCTTCTAAAACCTTCAGCCCAAGAGTTGCGTGGTTTTCCGATACCCTGTCATTAAAAGTGCCATAAGTCTTGAATTGTTCAAAGCGACCTATGTCGTGAAATAATGCGATGGTCTCAGCCAGACGAAGTGCATTTTTATTGAGATCCAGGGCTTTGCCTAACTGAAGGATCTCCTTACAAACACGTAACGTGTGTTCTTCTTTAAGTCTGATATTCTCCTGGATTCTTGGATCTTCCGAGTAAAAACCTTTTACGTACTTTCGAAACCATGAATGGAAAAAGGCAGTGTCCACATTATTCTCTATCATGTTTGTGCCTCTTGTTGTTCAGCTCTTTTCATCTACACTTCTACCTCGCCTTACGATTCGCTGAGCCATTTGACTGCCTCACCACCCTCACTGGAGTAAACATCCTCGCAACTGGCATCCAGCCAGTCGAAACTCCCGGATTCCATGACGAGCTGCATAAGTTCTTGAGTGGATATCTCGTCAGTCAGAACCGAGAGAGTCCGCAAACTCCGCCGCGCTATCACGAAAGCCGCGAAGATCTCGACTTCTGCACGTTCCGGAAGTACCATATTATCGAGTAATTGTGAGAGCTTTTTTGATACAGGCATGATTTACATCTCTATCATTATCTTGACTTTGTCACATTACAAACATTCCCCCGCCTCAACCCCATTTCATCCCCGACACCACACTCTTTTGAGTGCATATCACACCCATAACCAACCGTTGATGGAAGATTTTCTGTATCTGAACACTGCAATCCCCATTCACCGAAACTTACACAGAAAGCTGCCGCTGAAACAAACGCTTCAGACGCTTAACAAAAATTACACTTGCGCCTTGCATTGCCCGCAGGCACTTGCCCGGTTACCCATTTCTACGATGATGCGACATTCCCGCTGAATATCGCGCCCTATGCTTTTCTTCGATGATTTTCAGGATTTCCCTTTCCGCAATCTCTCTTTTTGGCAGCATTACCTCAAGGATCTCTTTCACATCCTGAACCGTCAATAATTCTGCCTTTTTACCAAGATCCATGAACATGCTCGGGTACCCTGTG
>DASC01000046.1:12095-19700 GCA_002503595.1 Candidatus Methanogaster sp. UBA203
TCGTGGTTTTATATGTAGATATCCACACAATACTTGAGTAAGTACAGATCCATGACCCTCATCAATAGAGTGAGCATTGCAAGCAGAGATAGCGCCATATGGTGGTGCCATCCGGTCCAACCACGGACCTGGTAATCTGCGAAGACGCGGCAATCCCTTTTCCATCCTCGAATGCACGCTCTATCCAGTATCTGCTAATGCCCTGCCCTGCGGGCAGTGGCATCGATGGATTGCTTCTGGCGATCCATTACAGGACATCTGGGCAAATCGCTCTACGCCTGTATCAGGTGGAGCATTGGAGAACTGATACTTTACAGACTCGTCTCCATCATCTATCCGAATGATCAGCCATATCTCATCCCCGGGAAGCTCATCAACCACCGGATACACACGAATACACGCGATATTCGACCATAGCTCCTTCCGTTCGGTGTCTCTAACGAAGACGTGACTCCATTCCGAAGCTTCCAGTTGATCCTTGAGCTTCCTCACCTCGATTGGATCCGGTTCACCCTCAAGCACCTTCTCTTTCGTTGGAATGCGGCCACGACCTCCTCTTCGCTCTGCTATGCCTGTTTCTGGTTTATTCAACCAGACTCTGGTGTTTACCGGTATATCTGCGATATAGATCATTCCTTCGGAGGAAATTTCATTCCGAAGCCACGGCTGCTCTCTGTAAAAGGAATCCATCCCGATCCATCCGAATGGAACATCATTATCCCTTGCACGAAGGATCATTTCCAATGCGAAGCTCTGGCTTATCGTCTTGAACACGACATCTTCCGGAACACCACACTTTTCACGGCGTTCCCAATCCTCTGCCCAGTCATTTGGGAGGTAGATCGCCTCATCGATCAGAGTTCGGTAAGCTCCGTTCGCATATCCGAGAAATACACCGACCTGACAGTTCTCGACCTTTCCAAGACGGCCGCAATAACGCACATCAAACATTCAGATATTTGTGCGTCGACGCCTTCGGCGTTACTGGCGTTTTACACCGGCAGACCCCGTCCCCTTCTTCACAAATCCTGATTCGTCTACATGAATGGAGCCATTGACAGGATCGCCGATTGATTCGGTCACATCTCTCTAATCTGATCGATCACCGGTCGCACGTCCCATGGAGACTCGGAGACCCGCATTCTGAAGCGACTGGTTGTTGCAGTCCGGAACGACTTTGGCGTACTCTGTCATGTTGCCACGCTCTTGCTTGATAAATTTTCCTTGAATGTACTTAAACGACTGGGTAGCGGAGTTGCAGGTTTTGCTGCGGAAGTATGAGGTATATTTGTACTACTGTATGCATGATAGATGAGTGTAGATTATGATGGGTTCAGGTCAAATCTGACAAAGTCAAGTTACGTATGCCGATCGGTTTTGGTTCGATGTTGCGCTCTTCGCAATAACCAGCAATCTCTTCTAAAAACAGTTCCCCATATTTCTCCAACTTGCTTTCACCAACGCCGATGATCGTCCGAAAGTCTGATCGACTTCGCGGGAAATATGTCGCCATCTCTATCAAACTTGAGTCATGGAAGATGATGTACGGCGGCATCCTGGCATCATCGGCAAGTTTCTTCCTCAAACTCCTTAAAATTTCAAATAAATCATGATCGAAACTCCCATCAACATCTTTTTGTATTAGTTTAACTTCTTCTTCTGGTTTTGTCAACAAAACCTCCTTCGTTCCGGATAAAATACCACAACCAGCCTGAGTCAGTTTTATGATCGGGTATCTATCACCTTCCGACTTCAGATAACCAAGTTGAACGAGTTCCGTTGTAAAAGCCTGCCACTGCTTTTTTGAGTATTCCTTCCCAGCACCATGAGCGGCTACAGTATCGTGCCGATTGCGGATTATCTTTTGAATTCTCGAACCGCACAAAATACCAGCTATGTAATTTATTCCAAATCTTTCGCCTATCTGGGAAACACACGACACGATCTTTTGAGCGATAATTGTTCCATCGATCGTTTCTTTTGGATCTAAGCAATTATCACAATTGCCGCAATTCGTTTCATTGTATGTTTCGCCAAAATATTCCAATAAAATTTTCCTGCGGCAGGTTCCGCTCTCACAGAAAGTAACCATATCACGTAATTTTTTATACGCGATTTGCTTTTCTGCTTCATCCTCTTTTTGCTCGATAAAATACGATATTTTTCCCATATCTGAACGACTAAAGAAGATAATACAATCACTTTCTTCTCCGTCTCTTCCAGCCCTGCCCGTTTCCTGATAATACGTTTCAAGGTTCTTCGGTAGATCGTAATGGATCACAAAACGGACATTGGATTTATCTATTCCCATCCCAAACGCTACTGTCGCCACAATTATCTCAACATTGTCTTTAATGAATCTATCCTGTGTTTCAGTCCTTAAATCAGATTTTAACCCTGCATGGTAAGGCAAAGCACGATGACCCTCTCTTTTAAGTTTGTTTGCCAGATCATCGGCAGATTTGCGGCTGTAACAATAAATTATCCCCGAATCATTCTTACGACCCTCCAGATACTGAAGTAACTGATGGTATGCATTATCTTTTGGTTTAACCTGGTAAAATAGATTTTTTCGGTTAAAACTTGCCTTATAGGTCTTTGGATTGGACAGTTTTAGCTGTGTTGTGATATCCTCCTGCACTCGTGGTGTGGCGGTTGCGGTCAGCGCAACCAGAGGAACTTTTGGGAAATGTTCTTTAAGCACTTTCAACTGACGATATCCGGGTCTGAAATCATGTCCCCATTCGGAGATGCAATGGGCTTCGTCAATAGCGATCAAACTGACATTCAAACGCTTCAAAGCTGATAAGAAGTCAGGTATCATTAGTCTTTCCGGAGCCACGTACAGAATACTGATCATATTCTCTGCCAGGTCTAATTTTACATTTTGCATCTCATCAAAACTCATAGAACTATTGATATGGGCTGCGGCGATCCCATTCGCTTTCAAAGCGTCAACCTGATCCTTCATCAAGGCGATGAGTGGAGAGACAACAATCGTCACACCGTCGAGGAGAATGGCTGGTAATTGATAACACAGAGATTTGCCGCCACCCGTTGGCATCAGGACGAAGACATCTTTTTTCAGCAGAATATCCTGGATAATATCCTCCTGGAGCTGTAGAAATGTGGTGTAACCGAAATATTTTTGTAGCGCATGATATGCTGGCTCCATGTTAATTCCATTCTTCTCAAACTCGACGTTGCTGTACCCGACTGTGTACATATCAATATGATTCAACGTCTTTCTTTGTTGCATTGTATTGTTAGATAATTTACCCACCCATTCGCTCTCAGCTAATTTGCAATCGCATCCTTTTTATTATTTCATTAAATAAATATTCAAATTGTGGATAAACTTTTCTTTGATGTTCAACCAGACCCATTCCCTCCGTAAACACATTCATCTTTACATTTATCGACAAAAGAGAACTCGAAAAGATATTCACGAAATTTCACGATTGTTTCATCTTTATTCATATCTTCAAATTTATCGTAAAAATGAGTACATAACTCAACTTGCTTATTCTGTCTTGTTGCTTTTATTTGAGAATATGCAAAATAAATCCCTACAACACCCACTATAACACCTAAAAAAGCACATACACAGAGTACCATGGTAAAAATCACGCCCCAGTCGATAATTCCAAGGAGATGAATTATCACTTCAAATTTCTCTATCATCATAGTACCTCAACTACAGCACCGCGCAACCTATCAGCAAATGTACTTTTGTTCCAATCGCGACGGGGTTCCCGGTCACTCATACATCATAATCCGCACGCCATATTATAGCATATCTCCAAGAGCGGGGCGAAAGTGAACGTATCGCGCACACGAATCACGGGAGACACTAGGGCCAGCATCCTGCGACCTCCGCGGGAATTACTTCGAGATCGTGGAGAGGTAAACCGGGTTTCAGAATACGCGGGCATCCATCTGATGTGCAGAGGCGCTGTAGAGTACGCGGGAAAAGCGTGACCGCGAAAAAATCATGAGCAAGCCATATCAGAGAGTTATCGTGGCGGGCATTGCGGGTCTGGCACCATAAGGGGATTTATAATATCCCGCCACAACACTTTCGAGCAGGCACAAAACCATGAACAGAAAAACCACGATAATATGTTCCGCGCCCGATCTGGCGAGCATGAACATCAAAGAAAACCTGCTTGCGATGCACGACTGGGAACGCGAGGGGGCCGTCTATGAGGCAGACCGGGTAAGGATCGTTGAGGTCGATAAACTCCACATCTTCTGCGATCACATCGATTCCGAACTGGAACGACGCGGGCTTCCGACGAACCTGATCATCTTTGCGTCCAAGCACAAGAGCGAAAGCAGCAAGCGATTATTCTCTGCCCATTTCACAGGAAATGTCGGCGATGCGAAATTCGGAGGGAATCCCCGCGAACTTGCGCCTGTCGCGCCGCAGTTATTAAGGCCGGTTCTCCATTCGATGCGCGATCTTGCAGCGGATACTGATACTGGTTACGAGGTGTCCATGGAATCGACCCACCACGGCCCGACCGCGCTCTCTGTGCCATCGATCTACATCGAGATCGGCAGCACCGAAGCCGAATGGGTCGATCCGGATGCAGGCAGGATCGTTGCCAGCGCGATTCTGGACCTGGATCTGAATTTAGACATACATTCAGATTTGAATTTAGATTCAAATTCAAATCGTGATCCGGATGGAGAGGTGCGCACGTCCGGTTATCCGGTCGCTGTTGGCTTTGGCGGGGGTCATTATGCGCACAGGCAGACAAAGCTGATCTTCGAGACCGAGATCACATTCGGGCACAACTTCCCGAAGTACCAACTGGACAATCTCGATGACGGACTGATCCGTGATGCACTTCTAAAATCGAACGCTGATTTCGCATACTTCGACCGGAAGTCGATGAACGCTGCCCAGAGAAACCGCATCAGCGCGGTAATCGAGGATCTCGGGTACGAAGTCCTGCGCGAGCGCACGATAAGGGAGCAGTTCGGGCGGTGACGGTCGGCAGGGGATAAGAATGCGGGGGAAGGGATTCGAACCCTCGAATGTCTTCACAACAGGAGCTTAAATCCTGCGCCGTTGACCTGGCTTGGCAACCCCCGCAGAGGTGTGATTATAGTAGTAGCCATCATCATCAAAGAATCTTTTGATTACAGAGATCGGGGCTGCGCAACACCAGACTCCATCCTGTATCTGCGCTGCAACACATAAACAGACACCAGAAACAGTCCAGCCAGAAACACGCCGATGATCTGCGCCTCAACCGATGTTGCAAACCCGTGCTGGGATGCCCACAAGCCGCTCCGCGTGACAAAGGTTGCGAATATTACGAGTATGAACGAGAGCATTGCAAGCGCGGGCGCAAGCAGTCCGTATTCATGGTTCCGCTTCATCCGAAACTGCGTATGCAGATACGCGGTCAGGACAACCCACGGGATGAGCGAAGACGTCTCCACAGGGTCCCAACCCCAGTACCATGCACCCCATCCGAGAACCTCGTAAGCCCAGAACCCGCCGATGCCGATGCCGAGCGTCATGAAGAGCCACGTAATCCTGCTCCATGGCTCAATGATCTTCATCCACCGCCGGTCACTGGTCAGGAGATAGCCAGCAGCAGCACCGAACGGTATCACCGCGGCAGCGTATCCGAAGAAGACCACCGGCGGGTGGATCACCATCCACGGGTTGCGGAGCAGCGGGTTCATGCCCTGCGCATGGTAACTCTCGATCACCGAGTAGGGGGCTGCAAAGATGTCAGTATTCGTTGAAAGAAGGTGCCATGTCTGGTTATCGATCCCATAGATAAGCGCAAACGGGCTTCTGATGGCAAGCAGTAGAAGGAAGAACGCCGCCACAAAAAGACCTGTGATCCTCACGATCTCGCTGATCCGATCATCAGCACGCATCCGCACCAGTGCCACGCACACAAGCGTAAACCACGCCCAGATAAAGAGCGAACCCTCCTGTCCAGCCCAGAATGCGGATACCTTGTAGAGCAGCGGGAAGGTCTCGCAGGAAAACCGATACACGTACAGGTAGTACGCCCTGACCTCCAGCAGATAGTACATGAGCAGCATAGTGGCAAGAGTGCACGTAACAAGACTTATCATCTCGAATCTCCGGGATGCAATGCGCATATTGGGGTTCCTGCTGAAATAATACCATGTCCCATAGATCACAGCGCCGAGGCAGCTTGCAAATGAGATCCAGATCAGTAGCATTCCGATGTTCAGTGGCATGGTGAGTCCTTCTGGTATATGATGCGCGGCATGATATTTATTGGTTCGCCACCGCGGAGGCGGTCACTGTGTATGGTGCTCTGGTTCTGTCCGGTCTGTTCCTGATATCCAAAACTTGAAGTCCGAGATCAGATGATCCACGATATCCCCGGTGACATCCACCCGGCACGCCTCCCGCAGATCCATTCGTCCATGCGACCCAACCGTACCTCCGCGTCCAATAATGCCAGTCCCCTGAAGCCCCACCCTCGCCCCACCCGAATGAATTCGGATGCACCCGCGAGGCTGTCATGTGTATTTATTTTATAGATCTATTATTTAAAGCTTTTTATGTACAACGGTTTCGGTGTTTGTGACGTGCGAGCTTAGCGAAACAAAAACACTGTAGTAGGCGGATTGCAGAATCTTATATGCTAATTCCCAATTGAAAGCATAAAGCATCAATTATCTCTTGTTGTGCTTCCAAATCTTCGATTTTACCTATCTCTCTAATCAGACGTCTCTTATCAAGTGTTCTAATTTGATAACAAAGCACGATAGACTCTCTATAGAGTCCTCCAATTTCAGCAGATATTAAAACCTCATTAGGATAAATTCTCCTACCCGGTTTTCTTGAAGTTATAGGGAGAACATTCACTACCGGCAAAATTTGGTTTATCTCTTCCTCACTTATCACAAGAACAGGACGAGTCTTTCTGTTCAGAACCAATTATCGGATCAAGATTAGCAATAAATATATGCCATTTATACCCCATTTTCTTCTGCCCATCCTTCTGAATCAACAGTTATGAAATCTTCAGACACATCTATAAGGTCATCAAGAAAAATATCATCTCTTACTGCTTCTTTTAACTCTTCGATTTTTTGTTTGAAACTATCTGGCATTTTTTTAATAATCAAAATCACCTCCACTGTTTCATTTTCAGGCAGATATTGTGGAATCTTTATCCCAATCTCATGATCTTTCGGTATTCTCACGATTTGTTTGATTGCTTCCATAATCTTATTCACCCTCCATTTCGCATATCAATCTATATTCAAACCGGATTCATATATGTCCTTCTGATCGAACTTCAATCATCCCTTACTTTTCTTGCTTCTCTCTTGTCTTAAGCCCCACCCTCGCCCCACCCGGATGAATTCGGATGCGTGTTCGTCGAGAGGGCGCGGAGTTTGGTTATCGTTTATCATACTTGCTCATAAGCCTTCATGAAGTCATTTCGCGGGATGTTTGCTTGTGTGCAAATCGTTCTCAAAGTTGAGCCTTTGATCCGAGGTAACTACTCAGGTATGCTGATTGGTCTCCCGATTGCGATCCTGTACTTTCTGGCAAGAAAAATAACCGCGGAGGGCGCAGAGGAACGC
>DASC01000046.1:19710-21770 GCA_002503595.1 Candidatus Methanogaster sp. UBA203
TTCATACTCGCCAGCTGGTGAAAATCCAGCCTGAGGAAAGGTTAGCCACCACCTCAGAACTGAACCCCGCACCCAGCCCGGTAACGGGCTGGTGTGAGGCCGGGGGGATGGGATACCAGGCCACAATCGAAAGGTGAAGGTTATAAGCCCCGAAATTCCGCAAATCCTGGAAGCCGACGTTGTCTGCGCAACGGAAGGCAACATTCACACCACCGTTAGTCCAATCCTCCGGTCTTGGAATATAGCAGGGAGTTCTGGGACATTGCGAGGTGATGTGAGTCCAGCGGGGTCTCAGACCGTAGCATGGTATCAAACGGAGACTATGGGAACTCGGGAGGCCCAGTATGCTCTCCTTGTTCCTCCTACAGGAGCAGGAGTATGCGATGTCAAGCCTATAGACGGTAAGTCACCGCAAACGGCATATTGGGAGTCGGATTCGCTCATAGTACCGATGAAACAGGGTAATTCCTGTGGAGGGAAGGGGCGGACAGGAGTGCGCTGGTCATCAGGGACACATTTACCACACCCAGAGGTGGGCTGTAGATGACAACAAAACTGGTGTCCAAAACTCTAAAAGTTCTTATGGCGATAGCCTTAAGAGCAAAAGGAGATCCAAAATGCAAGTTTACGTCATTAGCATACTTGCTTACAGAGGATTTCCTAAAAGAATGTTTCAGGGAGCTAAAGAAAGGTAAATCTCCCGGTATTGACGGAGTAACAGTAGGAGAATATGCGAAAGCGTTGGATGAGAATATCGCAAATTTGGTGAGAAGGCTTAAAGCAAAGCAGTACAAGCCTCAACCGGTCTTGCGCGTCTACATCCCGAAGCCAAACGGTGATAAAAGACCTCTCGGAATCCCCGCCGTCGAGGACAAGATTGTTCAGATGGCACTAAAGAAGATTCTCGAATCTATCTTTGAGCAGGACTTTATAGACACATCGTATGGTTTCCGCCCGAATCGCAGCTGCCACGACGCTCTAAAGAAGCTGGACAAAATCATCATGAATGGTCTGGTCAACTTTGTGGTGGATATGGACATCTCGAAGTTCTTTGACACAGTGGATCATAAGAAATTGATGGAATGTCTGAAGCAGAGAATTGTAGACCCCTCTTTGCTGCAACTGATCGGCAGATTCCTCAAGTCTGGCATAATGGAGGAAGGAAAATACTTTGAGACCGAAATGGGTACGCCACAAGGCGGTATCCTGAGTCCCGTACTCGCAAACGTATACCTCCACTACGCACTCGACAAATGGTTTGAAGATGTGGTTAAGCAACAGCTACTCGGTTATGCACAACTTATCCGATATGCAGATGACTTTATCGTGTGCTTCGAGAAAGAAGTCGAAGCCAGAGCATTTGGGGACGATCTGAGAAGGCGAATGGGCGAGTTCGGACTTACGGTCTCTGAAGAGAAGAGTAAGACTATCAAGTTCGGACGGCGTGCGTGCACGAAGGCGAAGCGAGATGGTAGGAAATGTGAAACCTTTGATTTTCTGGGGTTTACGCATTTCTGCGATATATCTCGTAAAGGCAAATTCAAGCTTGGGCGGAAGACATCACGCAAGAAGTTCAGACAGAAGATGGCGGAGATGAATATATGGCTGAAGCGTATCCGAAATCTTGTTGAACTTAAAGTATGGTGGAAGCTACTGGGGATGAAGTTACTTGGACATTTCCAATACTATGGGATGAGCGGTAACATACGATCGCTACAGAACTTCTACCTTCAGGTTGTGAGACTCGCCTTTAAATGGATTAATCGTCGCAGCCAGAAGAAGAGCTATAATTGGGCTCAGTTCAGTCGTTTCATCCTATTTAATCCACTCCCGAAACCGAAGATATATCACTCGCTGTACAACCAGATTCCATAGAGGATGTGCTTCTGAAGAGCCGGATGAGGGAAATCTTCACGTCCGGTTCTGTGAGGGGGCGCATAGCAGCCTCGGGGCTATTACCCCGGAAAGAGGTGGCTATGTGCCCTACTTGACAGGCATCAGGAAACCCCGCGAGGATTGGAACGGTATTAAAACTCTGCGCACTCTGCGATCTCCGCGGT
>DASC01000193.1 GCA_002503595.1 Candidatus Methanogaster sp. UBA203
GGTGTGGGGTTCAGTTCTGAGGTGGTGGATAGCCTTTCCTCAGGCTGGATTTTCACCAGCTGGCGAGTATGAACTTTGCTCGGCGCACCTGTGTCCTCTGTGGTTTTCCGAAACTTTATTTCGAAAATATCAAATGTCTCCGGGGTTTTGGTCACCGCAACGCGAATACCAAAGACCCGATTATTCTTTGGTACGCAGTGGCATCGTCATCACTATCATCGTGGCTGGCGCGCAGGGTGTGACTGCGCCGTGTGGGTGGGTGTATGGTAGGTCAGTATAGGATACTCCCAGCCATCGCGCTGCCGAGACTCCTTGCTGGACTGAAAACATAAACCCACTCCCCGCGGGCGGGATAGAAACGAGGAGGAATCCGTCATCCCAATTTCGTCAGCAAAGGTGAAAGGAGGCGTTTTCCACCTTTGTCCGCACAGCACAATACGTGCCAAGTGTAAGTAATTATTAATCATTAATAAACTTTTTGGTTATCGTGTTACTTCCCAGATGGCATCACCGACATAGTGC
This sequence comes from Candidatus Methanogaster sp. UBA203, assembly GCA_002503595.1. GTDB lineage: Archaea > Halobacteriota > Methanosarcinia > Methanosarcinales > Methanogasteraceae > Methanogaster_A. The sequence goes on from DASC01000193.1 coordinate 523, forward strand.
AGGGATTTGACCGCCTTTCCGGAATCGCCGATCATCTCGTCTCCTGAAATGAGTGCACGCCCGATCGCAAGTGCTTTTCTGTGCGCCTCCTCGATTACGATCACGAGATCCCCTGCCTTGATACCGGGATCGGCGTGCACGATTCCCGGGCGCATCACATCAGCACCGTTCACCACGAATCTGGTGGCACCAGCATCCACCACAACGATGCGCGCCTCTGGCTTCACCTCAAGCGCACCTCGCACAGTGAGAAACGGCTCGCCATCTGGCATGAAGATCATCGGCACATCCTCGACGAGTATGATGTCACAAACATCGGTTGTAACCAGTTCAAACCGTTTTCCTTCGAACACACCCCCGATATCAGACGGATCGAATGCTTTTTCGAGTTCTTTCATGATCTTTTTCGCATCACTGCTTCGCAGGTAATGCCTCGATCTGGTATGGATTCCCATGATCTCAATTCTGCGGTGCAACTTAAATAAATTGGCGCAGAGATCAGACTCGATGTTAACGTTTGTCGGTCTCGGGCTATACGATGAAGAGGATATCACCTTGAAAGGCGTCAGAGCGATAAAAGATGCTGATATGGTGTTTGCCGAGTTTTACACATCGAAGATGATGGGAACGACCATAGAGCGCATGGAATCGCTATACCAGACGAAGATCACAACGCTTTCACGAGGTGAGATCGAGACGGATCCGGCATGGCTGCACCATGCGATCGACCGGAATGTGGTGCTGCTATCAGGAGGGGATCCGATGGTCTCGACGACGCATATCGATCTACGCCTGCGCGCATCCGATCTCGGTATTGCGACGGTGATCGTTCACGGAACCTCGATTGCGTCTGCGGCAGCAGGTCTTGCTGGCTTGCAGAACTACCGATTCGGAAAGTCTGCAACCATCCCGTTCCCGTACACGGTCCGGTCAAAGACGGTCGTTTCAGAGACTCCGTATAACACAGTTCTCTTAAACCGCGATAACGACCTTCATACGATGCTCTTTCTCGATATCGATCCTCTAAAGGGGTTTATGACAATTTCAGAGGCGGCTCAATTGTTGATGCAGGTTGATGAGCGCGGGCTGCTCGACCGCGCTCTCGGCATCGGGATCGCACGGGCAGGATCGCCTGATGTCGTGGTGAAGTGCGACTATCTACGCGACCTCGCCGGGTCTGACTTTGGTGCGCCCATGCACCTGCTGATCGTTCCGGCAGGTCTGCACCAGATGGAGGCGGAGGCGCTCGTCCGGTTTGCGGGCGCGCCAGAGGAGATAATCGAGCGATAGATTTACAAACAGGTGCAGAAATTACTCATGAAACGGAATGAAAAGGAGGAAAAGATATTGGCTAATATAAAAGAGAAGGTTGAACCTGTGATCGAGAAGATCAGACCGATGCTGCAGGCAGACGGCGGCGATATCGAACTGGTCGACGTCGAGGACGATGGCACAGTGAAGGTGCGGCTTGTTGGCGCATGTTCTGGCTGTGCCATGTCGCAGTACACGCTGAAACTCGGTGTCGAGCGGCTGCTTATGAAGGAAGTTGCTGAAGTGAAGTGCGTTGAGGCAGTATGACCTCAGAAGAGTACCGTGTAGCAAAGATCGACGGCAGGGATGTGCCATGGGATCCGTCCCAGCTAAGGCAGATCCAGGAGCATCCATGTTTCAACGCGGGCGCATGTCACGCGTTCGGGCGGATGCATCTCGCTGTCGCGCCGAAGTGTAACATCCAGTGTAACTACTGTATCAGGGAGTTTGACTGCGTAAACGAGAGCAGACCAGGTGTTACAAGTCAGGTGTTATCTCCGGAAGAGGCGGTCGAGCGTGTCAGGGACGTGATCAGGGACTTTCCTTATGTCAAGGTGATCGGGATTGCAGGTCCTGGAGAGCCGCTTTTTAACGATGAAACGTTCGAAACGCTCCAGCTCCTAAAAGAAGATTTTCCGCATCTGATCAAATGTTTCAGCACCAACGGACTCCTGCTGCCAGAGAAAGTCGATCTGCTCAAGGATCTTGGAGTCTCGAACGTCACGGTGACCCTGAGTGCGGTCGATCCTGAGATCGGCGAGAAGATATATTCGTTTGTAAATTATCACGGAAAGAAGTATACAGGAAGAGAGGCTGCGGAAATCCTGCTTGAGAACCAATTGAAAGGATTGGAGAGATCCGTTGAACTGGGGTTGATCACGAAGGTGAATACGGTCCTCATACCGACGATCAATGATCATCACATCATCGATGTCGCAAAGAAGATCAGGGGGCTTGGGGTTTACCTGCAGAACATCATGCCACTGATCCCGCAGTACAAGTTTGCAGACATCACGCCGCCAACGCTATCGGAGAAGCGTGCCATGCAAGATGAATGCAGCAAGATCACCAAGCAGATGCGGCACTGTAGACAGTGTCGGGCTGACGCGATCGGGCGGCTGGGCGAGGATGTGCAGGAGAAGTATTACAAGTGATGTGGGAAGCGGGGGTTTGGAATTAAATTGTCGAGACAGCAGACGTTTAAGTTCGCAATAAAACTCTTCTGCCGGTGTGAATCTCGATCGTGGCATCAAACCGGCTCTCTGGAGTTTTTGCGTTCTTGGGCGGATGATATATCCAACCCCGGATCCTTCGCCCCCACCTCAGCAAACGCCCGCGCACGCCTGAGACACGATTCGCAGACCCCGCACGGCAGGTCGCCTGACTCGTAGCACGACCACGACAGCCCGAGCGGCGCATCGATCGCCACTCCGAGACGGACGATTCCCGCCTTATCGAGGTTGATGAGCGGCGCGTCGATTGCAGGTGGCTTAAGTGTGCCGTATTCGAGCACCCGGTTGAACCGTTCAACGAATTCAGAAGAGTTATCCGGAAACGTTGCCGCCTCTTCAGCATCAAAACCGACCGTGATGAGATCATAGCCGCGATCCTCTGCATACCCTGCCGCAATCGACAGAAAGAGAAGATTTCTCGCCGGAACCCAGACGCGTCTCGCAGAATCCACGGAAGCCCCGCCGTCCAGTTCATGCTCTGCGAGCTCTGGCAGCGCGGACGCATCGGTGAGCGCACCACCAAAATTTCGGATCCATGGCAGTTCGATCACCTCGTTGCGCACATCGAACTTGCGACAGATTATGGTTGCGTGCTCGATCTCTTTTGCTGCCGCCCGCTGCCCGTAATCGAATGTGAGCGCGAGAAGTTCCGAGCAGCGGTCATACGCGTGCTTGAATGCGACGCTTGAGTCGAGTCCTGCTGAGAGGAGGATTACTGATTTCATGCTCGCATATATTCCCGCACGATCTCGGCAGACCCCTCGGATTTGAACGCTCTGATAAACTCGCCCGCCTCTTCGTACGCCCGATCCTCGAGTACCGCTACGGTCTCATCGTCGAGAGAATAAAGCTCCTTAAAAAACTCTTTTATCGCAAACTTGCTGTTCTTACCGAAGGTCTCGACATCGCTCTTCCCCTCTGCCGAATAATTCGCAATCGTCCAGTCCCATATCCGCTGGTACAGGTCAAGCTGCTCTTCCTTGAGGACGTCCCAGACCAGATTCATCCAGAAGGTGCCGACGTTTCCCTTGATGATATCGCCATGCGGGAACTGCTCCGCAATCATCCGCCGCGGCGTTCCTGTGATGCCGTGCTGTGCGATCCGCACATCAAGATTGTTATCCCGGAGTGCTTTTGCCACCTCTTTCGTCCGCGGGATATCGATGCTGACCTGCTCGATCGGGTTGCCGTCTTTGTCAAAGATATTTCCGTGTGTGCTGCCGTTTGCGATAGCAAGCACCTGCGGATATATTCCGGCATCATTTAGCGACCTGATAAAGACCACCGCTTCTTCAGGGGTTGTCAGAACCATTCCGGACTCGCCGGTTCTCCCGATCTCGCCGACCTCGACCTCCAGCCCGAAATCGCTGCCACCCATCTCAGACTCGATGAACCGCGCAAGCTCGATCGTTGCATCGATGTTTGGTGCAAGCTCCTCTGCCGCGTCTCTCCCATCGAAATTGAAGAGATGCGAGGCATCGATCGCAAAACTGGTAAAACCGGCATCGATCTGCGCTGCGATCAGCTCCTTAACCGAATTGAGTTCTTCCACCGTCCCTTTCGTAACACCGATGTGATCCGCATGTAGCGCCCAGATATCAAGACCAACCGATCCTGCGGCTGCATAAGTCCGCATCGAGAGTTCCGCAGGAGTAAGGCCTGTGTACCCGCCTTCAAGATTGCACTCTGACTTTGCCAGTTCGATTAAGATGGCGGAATCGAGATCCTTTGCGGATCTGAAAATGCCTTTTGTTACACCGGGAATGATCCTGGTGTTGCACGCCATGATTATGCACTTTTCACCCTTCAAAGCGTTGAATATGACCGAGCCTGGTATTGGATTATACCCCATAAAGATCACCTGCCCCATATTTGGGCTCATGCATTAATACTTTTCCTCTGGTCTTCGGTTGGGGATCACGAATGTTATGTAAGCACAACTGCCAGAATGAGACACTATCGATCTGAAAAGTCATTTACACGATTAATCTGCGTAATCCGTGTTAATCAGTGGCAAATAAAACTTTTAGCCACAGATTAACACCGATTTCACTGATTCCGGAAGTCCAATCGTACCAGTGTTTGCAGGATTGGCGTCATGTTTTTCAACCGACCAGAAGAAATTAAAAAAACTCCTCCCCATCACTCTACAAAGAGCACCTGACTCCGCTTCGGACCGATCGAGACGATCCCGATGCCAACTCCGAGAATCTCCTCGATCCTGTGCACATAATCCTTTGCAGCGGCAGGCAGGTCGGAAAACGCATCCACCGAAGTGATATCCTCGCACCAGCCGTCCATGGTCTCATATACAGGAACACATCGCGCAAGATCGGATGAAAGTATTGGGGGGTGCTCGATCAGCTTGCCATCCAGTTCATAGCCGGTGCAGATGCTGATCGGGTCGAGCCCGTCGAGAACGTCCAGTTTTGTCAGTGCAATGCTCGTGTACGCATTGAGTTCTACGCTTTTTCTCGCAAGCGGAGCATCGAACCAGCCGCACCGCCGCGGTCGACCTGTGGTGGTGCCAAACTCAGCCCCGGCTTTCCGGAGCGTCTCCCCGATCTCGCCGTGATCTTCGGTCGGTAGCGGACCCTCCCCGACCCGCGTGATGTACGCCTTGACGATACCGATCACGTGATCGACCCGGGTCGGTCCGACTCCGAGATATGTACATGCGCTTCCCGCCACAGTGCTTGAGGAGGTCACGTACTTCTGAGTGCCGTGGATGATATCGAGGTGCGCACCCTGCGCACCCTCCGCAAGCACGTCCCTGCCGGAATCGAGCGCACGGTTCAGTTCATGCGAGACATCGGTGATGTACGGCTCAAGCGTAGCGCCGTATCCGGTATAATCAGAGATGCTTCCGCGCACCACACCGGGATCGCCTCCGAGATCGATGATCGCACGCTCCTTCTGGGGCGCAAGTTCGTCCATGAGTCGGGGAAAAGCATCCCTGTTGGCGAGATCTGCCAGCCGCACCTCGTCCCGCGAGATCTTGTCGATATACGCAAATCCGATGCCGCGGGCGGTTGTCCCGATCTTTTTGGTCCGTCTCTGCTCGCGCAGTTTGTCCATCTCGATATGGTATGGCATGATGATGCTTGCTTTCGCATCGATCCCGAGTTTCTCCGGGGTTATCTCGATGCCGGCACTTCTGAGCATCTCGATCTCCTGAATAAGTACTATCGGATCGACAACCACGCCGGGACCGATCAGGAGGCGGGAATCAGTGAGAACACCTGACGGGATCAGGTGGAGTTTGTAGGTGTCGTCACCGACGATCACAGTGTGTCCTGCGTTATTTCCGCCCTGGAACCTGACAACGAGATCATAATCCTTGCCCAGGACATCGACGATCTTTCCCTTGCCCTCGTCGCCGAACTGAGCTCCTGTGATGATGGTGAACATATTCCTGATTATGGTGCCTTGAGTTTGTAAACTCTTTGGGCGAAAACGTCGAGACTTTTTGAGGGGACTGTCAACTTGCTCGGCGTCGCATCGAAAGTCTGGTTATTTCAATGTGCTTATTTACCGCGAAGGGCACCGTCTAAAATTCCGGTACTGCCATACCATACGATAGTTTATCATAGTAGGCGATAACATCAGTTGTTTTTGGAACACTGGTTCTCTATTACATTCAAAATGAACGTTAATCCGGGAAAACTCATTCGGAGATTGTTTTTACTTGTTCCTGCAATCAATTTCGCAGTACCCTGCCCTATGCTTTTTCTATGAAATGTTTCTTTAAAAAAATCCCGTATATGCTCCTTTTCTGGTGGAATCGTTATATCTTTTTCTAATTTTATTAATTTTGAGATTTCCTCTTCTATCTTTAAATCAATTCCCTGAATTATTACATAAATCTGCAATACACGAGAGCCCAATTTCCCTTTTATTATAAATGCCCCCTCTGGCGTATTATCATCTATTTTAATGATCTTTATGTGTTTATTCGACAATCTATCTTCAATCATTCCTTTAATATCACTATTATCAAGTTTGTCTCCGGATCTTCTATTCATCCCCTGTACGATATGCTCTCTATCGATCAGAAATAGAAACGTGCTGATTTTGGGGTTTATGTTGATAACGGTGTTGATGGAATCGAGTACGGTTAATCCGGTTTTCTTACCAAGTGGGGATTTGGGGAACCATAAGCTGCATGTCCCATTATATTTTTCAGCCACTGCCCTCAATATGTGAAATTCATCCGTCCCGTCGCCAGTCCCAACAAAGGACCATGGCTCTGCGGATTCGCCCACATTCTCACTCACTCTCATTCTAAACCCCTAATGCATCTACAAGTCGCCTGGGATCTGCATTTGCATTCATCAAATCATCCAGATCGTCAATGGTCAATGACTCATAAACAAGCGTGTCGTCATTTAACTTTCTCATCTGGAGGATTTGAAGATCAGCAGGACCAATTTCAATGTCTAACAACTGATAAAGAACATCTATGCTGTGTGTAGAGAGAACCACCTGCCAGTCTTTTTTTGATAGCCATTCAAGTTGCGCTCTGATAAGAGTTGGATGTGATGCGCTCTCAAAATCATCCCAGAGTACGATGTGGGGCGAATGCGCCTCCAATAAAAGCATGATGATAGTCGCCCTCTTTATACCATCGCCCAGATCATCCAGTTTTATATATAAGGGGGATCCATCAGGTCGTTCTTTTCTACAAGACAGCCCTTCCCTTGTCCATAAAACCTCTGTATATTTTTCATCGATGCACTGGTTAACGAACTCTGCGACTCGCTTATTTGCACCGCTTTTAACGATTTCGTTCTCTATGGATGAGATATATTCAGCATATCTGTCGAGGGTTTTCGTGTCGTTTGGAATATAAATAGAAATATTTTCGATATTACGCTCAGATATCTTTAGTATTTTAGAAACGTGTTTTGGGATGTCTACTTCCTCATCGTTAACGGAACTGTTTGAGGTACCATCACTCATAATTTCTATGATGCATGGATACTCATTGACATTATACTTCATCTCGGCATTTCCTGAGTAACCGTAAACTAAACTATCCGTTCCACTATGACATTCTCCTATTTGATTGATTCTATCACCTCTATAAATAGTGGAGTGGAGTCGTGGCAGTGGAAAGAGATACAGGGCTTCGAGGAGGGATGATTTACCAGAATTATTTTTCCCGATCAGAACATTGAATTTTGATAGTTTTATCGGTTCTTTGCATCTTTTGATACCTCTGAACTCTTTAACATCGATTTCTGAAATGAATGCCCCTACCATGTGTGGCTATTTGTCTCGAGGATACTTAAAGACTGTACGAAAACTAACCCTGTTACCTCGACTTCATCCCAAACACATTCCCCCGATAATACCTCGAATACACAGCACCAAGCGGATTGTGCGCAAGCACACGATCCTTCACAGCAAGTGTGGTCACAGGCGCATCAGAGTGCTCTGTAAAGAGGATGTCGTGCCCGATGCAGAGCCCGAGTATGATATTTAACTCGGTTCCCTCCGCATTCAGAATCGCTGCCTGCCCAAGCGGATTACACATCGTCTCATGCGCCCCGGCGTCCATGATCTTCACAAGCTCGAGATCGTCTTTGTCAGTCCCGCCGACCTTGCAGCAGACCGAATGCACCTCGAAATCCCGCGCAAGGATCTCATGCACGATTCTCGCTTCTGCAGAAAGCCCGATACAGAATGCGATCCCAATTCTCTTGAATTTCATCTTTTTGCAGAACAGGATCAGTTCTTCGAGACGTGTGAGTTCCATGTACCTCGATTCGACTTCGGAAGCGATCCGCATCGTCTCCTTTGCTGGCGCATAGTCAATATCTGTCGCTGTTTTCGTGCAGTTTTTGCCCTGCCGGCAGTCCTTGATGTCACAGAGAGCGCATTTCATATCTTCACCCCAAAGTACCGTTTACCCTCATGCACCATCTCAACGACCACGCCTTGCTCTATAAGTTCCCGCAGATACTTCGCCGCCTCGTTCCGGTGCATTCCAAGCGAGCCAGCGATCTGACCCAGCGTAAGCGGTCTCCGTTCCAAAAGCGGCAGGATATCTGCACGAACCTCGATCCGCTTCTCCGCGATGATCTCTACATCAAAAGTCCCGCCAAACTCCCCTCGTATCCGCACCATCTCATCCTCGTCCACAGGCGCGACATCCTCATAAGGTGGTCGCACAACGGTATTTAACTGAACCCGGTCAGGATCGATTACGGAGATTGCGTCAGACAGCGCCGTTATTTCGTCAGTTCCGTCGTTTACGCCCCTCACGAACATGATCTCGAGCCAGAACTCACCTTCAAACACCTCTCGAAACATCCCGAGTCCTTCGATGATCCGGTCCACCGAAAGACTCTCATGCGGCTGATTCACAGCACGAAACACGGAAGCGGTGGCAGCATCCAGCGAGGGCAGCACGACATCAGCGTTTGAGAGATCGTCTCTCACATCTTCCCGGAACAAGAGCGATCCGTTGGTTATCACCGCAACAGGGATATCAGTCATCGTCTTGATCGCATCGATCATCTCACCGATACCCGAATGGAGTGTCGGCTCCCCGGACCCGGCGAAAGTGATGTAATCGACATCACCCTCCCCCTCCGGTAAGAAATCCCGCAGCTCACATAAGATCGAATCTTTCGCAATATACTCCCGCCTCTGCACGGTCTTGTTCGTGGTTCGCCCGAGCTGGCAGTAGACGCAATCAAACGTACATGTCTTGAACGGCGTGATATCCAGGCCAAGTGACCTCCCGAGCCTGCGGGACGGCACAGGACCAAATAGGTGGCTCAGGTTACTCAAAGGTAAACACCCTGCCAACGCCGTTCTTATGGTATGCGTCCGGGAATCGCGAGACGATCTCGCTTAGATGCTGGGTGCAGTGGCACGGAGAGAGGAACTTTACACCATTCAGCAGGTGATAATCGCTAAACCCGTGAAATCCTCCGATAATTCCGTATATCTCCCCGAATCCGGATGCTGCGTTCATGATCGCCTCGATTCCAGGGTGTGCACATCCTGTGATGACAACCATGCCACCTTTCGTTTCCAGCACCAGTGACTGCTCCTTTATGGATGTGCCAAGTTCTCCTGTGGTATACACCCGATCGCAGATCTTTACTGGTCCGCGTACCTCTATCACTGGATTTTTGATCTTGTTCTTAAACGACTCCGAGAATGACGCCAGCAGATAGACCTCAGCATCGTGGTTCGTCCTGAGGAGGTCGGACAAGCCCCCGGTGTGATCCCAGTGTTCATGCGAGAGCACAATCGTTGCAGGGTCTCCGGGGTCAATTCCCAGCCGTTCCATATTGCGCAGCAAAATCGATCCGTCCCCGCCAGTATCAAAGAGTATCCGCTCACCGGATACCTCTATCAGGCAGGAGAATCCCCATTCACTCGTAAGTCCAGTGGCAGATGCCTCCGGATATACCTCGTTATCATAGACTGTTGTGAGTTTCATTTACACACCTCTACATCTTTTTTTATCGCATCAGAGACCGATCCATGCAAGAATTGGCCATCCACCATTCTATACAGATCCGAAACCGTCCGCGCCCTTGACCAGACGGCTGTGACGGACAGTCACTCAATCCGGACCAAGCATTCCGAGAATCTTGATCCCGCGCTCGATGCAATCCATCTGATCTCGAATGCGACCCAGATCAGTCTCGCTCTGCATATCAGCAGCGATCCCGGCGATCTTATCCGAGATGATTCTTCCAAGCGGCGATGCCCCTGCCTTCATCCCGCCACCCGGCTTGCCCTTCTCTTCTCTATCTTCTCGCTCTCCGCTTACTTCGCCCTTTTCCTGATCCACCATTCTAAAATCGCAGATCGGGCAGCCGACATTTCCCTGATACCGAAACAACGGCGCACCGCAGCGGCGGCAGTGCTCTGCAAGCATCGTCCCGCCAAGTTCGAGCAATCTGGACATGGCATCGATCTCATCCATAACCTCCTATCGATCACCCATCTTTAAATATGATATGGTGTGGATATACCACATACAGATTGGAATATGGATGATGCCCATGTCGATCAAAGAAACAGTTGAACAATGCAACATTATTCTGGATACTATCCTGAACGATACATCGGTGCCCCGGAATATACGGCATGCAGCAGACGAAATAAAGAAAAATTTATCAAATGAAAAGGAATCAATCTCATTCCGTGCTGCAACCAGCCTTAATATTCTAAATAAGATCACAAATGACCCGAACATGCCGCTGCATACCCGCACTCTCGTCTGGAATCTTGCAAGCCAGTTTGAGATGATTGCAGTTGAAGATTGATGTATGATTGGAGATTGATCTGTTATGGAGCCGGAACAGGGCGACCGGGTGCGCGTTATAACCGATTGCGTGACGTACGAAGGGGTGCTGATGCCGAGCACCACCGGGCGGATCGTGATCAAACTGGATAACGGTTACAACGTCGGAGTGGACAGAGGCGCGCAGATCGAACTGATCGAGAAGAGAACGCCCGGATCCGGAGAATCCGAAAAGGAAAGAAAACGAGAAGAATGGGTTCATAGGGACGATCTACCGACCGTTGCGATACTCTCGACCGGCGGAACCATCGCAAGCAGGGTCGATTACCGCACAGGAGCGGTCACTGCCCAGTTCACGGCAGAGGATGTCCTCGATGCGATACCGGAGTTGCGCGGAATCGCAAACTACCGTTCGAGGGTCGTCTATAACATCCTCTCAGAGAACATGCGTGCCGAGTACTGGATCGAACTTGCGCGCGCCATCGCAGAAGAGATCATGAACGGAGTGGATGGCGTGATCGTGACGCACGGCACCGACACCATGGGATACACCGCGGCAGCGCTGTCATTCATGATCGAGACCCCGGTTCCGATCGTTCTTGTGGGTTCGCAGCGCAGCGCTGACCGACCGTCAAGTGACAATGCTATGAATGCGATCTGTGCCGCATCGGTTGCGGTAAGCGACATCGCGGAGGTCTGCGTGGTCATGCACGGAAGCACGTCAGATGACTACTGCCTGATCCACCGCGGAACACGGGTTCGGAAGATGCACACCTCGCGAAGGGATGCGTTCCGGTCGATCAACGCGTCACCCATCGGCAGGATCGATTATCCACAATGCGAGATCAGGACGTCTACTGACTACACGAGTAGGGGGAAGCGGGAACTTGTACTTCGTGACGGCATGGAGCAGAAGTGTGCTCTTCTCAAGTATATACCCGGGGCGAGCCCTGAACTCCTCAGGTTCTGCAGTTTTTCAGGATACCGGGGGATCGTTATCGAGGGCACCGGGCTTGGGCATGTCGCTTCCGACTGGATCGAATTAATCGAGTACGCGGCATCAGGCGGCATCCCGGTCGTGATCACGTCCCAGTGCTTAAACGGGAGGATATGCGACCGGGTCTATGATACCGGGCGGGATATGTTAAAAGCAGGCGTGGTCGAGGCTGAAGACATGCTTCCCGAAGTCGCACTCGTGAAACTGATGTGGTCGCTCGGGCAGGGGTGGGAGTACGATGAGATCTGTGCGAACATGACTGAGAACATCGCCGGAGAGATCAGTGGGAGTTCCGGGTACGGCTATGGCAGCGGAGCTGCGGATAGGGATAGAAAGCCGTCTATGGACGCTTGATCAGCGAATCAGATCGCTCAGACCGAGGCCGGTAACGCATAATCGCAACCAGGACTATTGAAACGATCTTCAGAGCATTTGCGGGTTCTTAAGTGCAGGATTCCGATGATGCTCACGATCACAATTCCTGATCCAGCCCACACAGCGTAGGCGAAACTGAGGTCAAAGGTCTGTAAGGCAAATATAAAGATGGTAAATGCGATTCCCCAGAAGACGAAGGTGAGAACAGAGGGAACAAGGTTCGAGAAGCCATCGGACAGCTTCATACAGGTAGTGCCGCAGACCTCCATGATGATTCCTAATGCGAGAAGTAACCATTGCATCGTTGGTTATAGTCTCCAATCGTTAATGTGTTCTGGCTCTCTGGTAATTCGCGAGTGCATGCACTTTTTCACTTCCTGAGGATCCGGTTATGGTAATGCGGTGTCGACATTCTCAAGATCGAGCATCGACGCCTTCGGCGTTAAGGAAGATTAAACCACAGAGAGCACAGAGGACCACAGAGAGTTGTTATTTTTATCTTTCGCCCCCTCTGTGTCACTCTGTGTCCTCTGTGGTTTTCCAAACCTTATTTCGAAAATATCAAAAAGTCTCCGAGGTTTTAGTCACTGCAACGCGAGATACCAAAGACCCAGTCCGATCCGGATCAAGTCAGGTTCATCCGAAACTCCCGATCCC
>DASC01000096.1 GCA_002503595.1 Candidatus Methanogaster sp. UBA203
CAATCAATTTGGAGAGGATACGAACTTATGGCGTCGTCGCATGATGTATTAATTCCATGTTATGATGTTTCTATTCATAAATCATATTTGCCATTGGGCCTAAAAACACACGATGTGAGGGGAAATGTAATAACCTCCAGTCGAGGAAAATATGCACAATATGAAATGCCAGATTCCTATTACGGGCACATCGTTCCGAAGAGATATAGCTCTTAAGGTTACGCGAGGTAACTAAAATGGTTGAAAATGAAGATGAACCAAAAAATGTTCGGAGACCAGTAACTTTCCGCAAGATATATGCTACAAATGTTTCTGGCGAGTGGACAGAACACGACTTCAGGATAGACTTATTTAACGAAAAATTGAAAGGTGAAGAAGACGAAGATTGGGCTTATGTTTCAGAGGCGATGATAATTCTTGCTCCAGCAGCGGTAAAAAAGTTAAAAAGTATTTTGGACAAAGCAATTGAAAAAGAGATTGATTGAAGGCGACAGACACTAACATCCACTTCTGCCCATCGCCCGCGCTTACACCGACGCGCGACCTCCAGCGTCATGATGCCCACATTTTAATGGGGGGTTCGTGACTGTATCCCAAATGCCTGCGAGACGCTAAAATTTTCGCAAGTTCTCACGCCCGCGTCCGCAACCTTGCAACCACCGCTTCCACCTGCTCGACCGCGGTCCCGAGGTACTGGTACGGATCCATCGCAGCCGCAATCTCATCCGCGTCAAGATGCGCGGTAACGGAATCCCGCTCAAGCAGCACGTCCAGAAGATGCTTTCCACCCTCATGAGCCGCAATCGAGCACTCCCTGACGATGCTGTGCGCTTCCTGCCTGCCTGTGTGCTCTGCAAGCAGGATCATCACGGATTCTGCCATGTTCAGTCCCTTTAACAGATCGAGGTTCCGCTTAATATTCTCCGGATAGAATCTAAGATTAGTTATAATCCTCGCCGTCAGGTTGATCAGATGATCCGTGAGCACAGATGCTTCCGGGAAGACGACTCGTTCGCAGGATGAGTTTGTGAGGTCCCGTTCATCCCAGAGCGTGTTATTCAGAAGTTCCGGCTCAACCATCGCCCGGACGATCCGTGTAAGTCCGCACACCTGCTCTGATTTGATCGGGTTTCGCTTGTGCGGCATCGTCGAGGATCCGACCTGCTTCTTCCCGAATCCTTCCGATATCTCCGCGATCTCGCTCCGCTGCAGGTTTCTCACTGCCGTGCAGATCTTGTCAAGCGTCGTTGCGGTGTTTGCCATCCACATCACGAACTCGGCGTGGCGGTCGCGCTGGACGATCTGGTTTGCGATCTCGACAGACCTGATGCCGAGATATTCCATCGTCTTCTGCTGTATCACGATTCCCGCCTCCCCAAACGATGCTTGCGTTCCGACAGCGCCGCCGATCTTGCCGACAACGATCCTCTGGCTCAATTGATCCAGCCGCTCGATGTGCCGGTCGATCTCACACGCCCACAACGCAAACCGCATCCCATAAGTCGTTGGAACCCCGATCTGCCCGTGCGTACGCCCTGCACAGACCGTCTGCTTGTGCGCATCAGCCTGCTTCACGAGAACATCGAGCAAGCGATTCAGTTTCTCTCTGATGACCGATATTGCATCACGGAATTGGAGTGCTGTTGCGGTGTCGAGGATATCGTTTGATGTCGCGCCGAAATGCACCCATCTCCCGGCATCGCCGCACTGCTCAGCGATCGCAAGCACCAGAGCCATCACATCGTGCTGGATCTCATCCTCGATCTCCTTTACCCGGGCAAGCGTTACCGCATCCACCTTCTCTGCGATAACTCGTGCGTCCCCTGCCGGAAATAGTCCTGCATCCGCTTCTGCCATTGCAAGCGCACTCTCCACGGATAGCAGCTTTTCGAGACGTGTTTCCTCGCTCCACACAGCCTTCATCTCATCTGTCCCGTACCGGTATTCGATTGGGTGAATCGCCATCCGTTTCATCTATAATGAGTCGGGTTTATGAATATTGCGGTTCATAGCGCGATACGAGGATCGCCGCGCTGAAGAGATGGTTTAGTAGTATGCCACAGAACAAGAGGCCATGAAAGGAGATATTTTTGATGTGATCAGCAACGATGATGCTTTTGATATACTGAGGCGTCTCGCCAGAGAAGATCAAGAGATTGCGAAGAGAATCGAAGAAATTGCGATAGAATATCTGGAAGATGTCGATATTGAAGATATAGCCTTCGAAGTCTATTTCGCTCTGGATCGCATCGAGGTGGAGGAGGTCTGGGATCGCTCCGGAAGCACGAGGGACGGATATGTGGATCCGACAGAGATGGCATGGCAGATATTCGAAGATGCATTAGATCCATTCTGCGAGGAATTGAGAAAGTGCCAGAGGCTTTTACTGTATGCCGAAGCAAAGAAACATTGTTTAGGAATATTGGAAGGAATATACAAATTTGAGAAGGAATCGCCATCCGAGTATAAGGATTGGGCGGTGGACGCGCCGCGCGAATATTTTGACCGTGTCCTGAAAGAATGGAAGACCGGACAAAATAATCCGGAAGATGTTGCCGAGGTCGAAGATTTCATCGAGAAGAACTTTGCAGATTGGGGATAATCTTATACGTGACAGGTCAGAGTTAATGATGCAGGAACTCGCCGTGAGACTGGTTGGGAGATTTATCGGAAGACGAGAAAAGAGGAAAAAATGATGAGAAAGATTATGA
>DASC01000093.1 GCA_002503595.1 Candidatus Methanogaster sp. UBA203
GATCAACTTCGTGGTGACAGGATCCGGTACCAGTCTTCTGGACATATCAGACGGGAAACTTGCAGGAATACCCTCTGAGGGCACAACTGATGCAGAGGAGATACCCACAACATGGACAGATGATGAGATGAGTGTGTGACATCTCAACTACAAACAAACAGAATAAAACCATAAGGAGGTAATATACAATGAAAATAAATACAATACTGGTTGGAATAACCATGACAATGCTTTTGCTGGCACTACCAGCGGGAGCGGCAGACTACACGCTCGAAATCTTCGGCAATGCAAACGAGGATGGTGAGATAAACATGGTGGATGTGACCTACGCCGAACTGATCATCATGGAACGCAATGATGAGACGCAACTTGCTGATGCGAAGTATGATGGTGAGCTCGATATCCTTGATGTGACGCAGATCGAGTTGATCATACTCGGGAGAGAGAATCAGCTTACGCTGATCGATATGGCTGATAGAATCGTGACGGTGAAGAAGCCAGTCGAAAGCACTGTCATCTGTTTTCCCCAGGCTCTTGAAACGTTACGATCGCTTCAGATGCCCAAGGATAGTATAGTTGGTTTAGCAAAACACCGGCCAGAGTACGATCCAGGCTTTTTCCCTGAAATCGGTGATATACCAGATGTTGGAGATCGGTGGACCCCAAATGTTGAAGAAATATTAGCTCTACGACCAGATGCCGTCATTTTTACCTCACTGTCTGGATATATTGATACAACTCCAACAATCAATACGTTAGAATCTGCTGGCGTTACGGTGCTATGTTTTAACCTCAATACATTAGAGACTTATCAGGAGGAAGTGGAAAAGCTTGGATATGTTTTTGATAAGCAAGACGAAGCCGAGGAATTCCTTGATTGGCGTGAAAATATTCTACACTCGATCGAAGAGATGGTGGAGAATATTCCAGAGGAGGATAAACCAAGAGTGTACTTTGAGGCTGCTTCAGAGGGTGACAGTTACAAAATTTATGGAAGTTATGCCTATATTGCAATGGCAGGTGGCACGGACATCTTTTCCGACCAATCAGGATCGTATATGTCTGTGAATCCTGAAGCAGTAGCAGACCGAGACCCCGAAATTATAGTTAAAGTGGGGGGGACTGCCGGTGGTTATGATCTGGATGCGGGCGATACATCAGAGCTTGAGGAAGCGAGAGTGGAGATTATGAGCCGAGATATATTGCGGTATGTGCCTGCAGTGGAAGAAGAAGAGGTTCACATAATAACTGTTCACTTGTTATCGTTCTTCGGTGATAGTGGATGTAGAAGTTTCATCCAAGTTGCATACCAGGCAAAATGGTTCCATCCTGATCTCTTCGGGGACTTACATCCACAGGCGATCCATCAAGAATATCTAACAAGATTTCAGGGATTGGACATAGATCTGGATGAGAATGGTGTGTTTGTATATCCACCACCCGAGGAGAGTTGATGGGAATAAATAAAAAAGAGATGATAGATATGAAAACAAACATACTGGTTGGAATAACCATAAGCCTGCTCCTGCTGGCACTGCCGGCGGCTGCATCTGACTATACGCTCGAAATCTTCGGCAATGCAAACGAGGATGGTGAGATAAACATGGTGGATGTGACCTACGCCGAACTGATCATCATGGAACGCAATGATGAGACGCAACTTGCTGATGCGAAGTATGATGGTGAGCTCGATATCCTTGATGTGACGCAGATCGAGTTGATCATACTCGGGAGAGAGAATCAGCTTACGCTGATCGATATGGCTGATAGAATCGTGACGGTGCCAAGACCGATAGAACGAGTGGTCCCTGCTGGTCTACTAGACGGTGTTAGAACACTTATACAACTTGGTGCAGCAGATAAAATCGTGGGAATAAGCAACTATGCTAAGAACTATGCATTAAAGCCGTCAGATTATTGCTCTCCAATACGTGATGCAGCACCGGAACTCAAAGACCTTCCCGATGTAGGTGGTTACACAAACCCGAACATTGAGGTAATAGCATCTCTAAAGCCAGATGTGGTCTTTGAGTATGCCGCTATTCCAGATGTTGCCGATGCAATCCAGGAGAAGACAGGTATTCCTGTTGTGTGTATCAGCAGTTCACAGTTCGATTTCGATATGCATAGAATTGTAGGCACGGTTATGGGGAAGGAGGAACGGGCTGAAGAGCTAATCTCATACGCCAATGAGAAGACCGATGAGGTAACGGAAGTCACATCTGAAATACCCGAAGATGAGAAGCCAAAGGTGTATTGTGTATCAGGCTGTGGTGGCAGGTCTGCGATTACACAAACATGGGGTCGCTATGACCCTATAAATATAGCTGGCGGCATAAATGTGGCAGAAGAATGCGTAATTGGCAGCGGTAGTTCGATTGTTTCAAAGGAGCAGATCATCGCATGGAATCCTGATAGAATTCTGATTCATGGTGTATCACCGCCGCATGCGATCTCGATAGACGATGTACTATCAGACCCTGACTTACAGACGGTAAATGCTGTGAAAAACCGTGATGTCAATTATACAAAAGGATACATGATAGGGTGGGATCCTGCAACAGGTCTCACTGAGTGCTTTTATATGGCTAAACTCTTCCATCTGGATGAATTCGAGGATTTAGAGGAGGAGGAAGAAGGTAACGAGATACTCGAGACATTTTACGGCGTTGAAGGTCTTTATACAGAGATGCTCGATCTATCTGACCGTTATAGGTGGGACTAAAGACGATATGTCATCAGGGGGGATATTATTTATTTCCTCCCTTTTCCCCCTTATATTCTTTAAAATCACTAACATGTCAACATCGTTTGAATGTTCCCCATAGAATAATAAAGTTGGTAATAACATGGAAGGAATAATAAACTGGAACGAATTGTGGAAGCTAATGAGATCGGGTTCTCCATGGAAAATATCTCTAGATGAGCCTGCTGGTAGTTTCTGGGATAAGAAATCAAAGCAGTTCAACGAGTCCATGATGCAGAACAGAGAACGCACTGAAAAACAGATAGCAAAGATTGGACTTGCTCCGGAGTATACGGTTCTGGATGTGGGTGCAGGCACCGGAAGACTTGCGATTCCCATTGCAAAGCAGGCAACGAGTGTGACTGCGATAGATCCGTCCGAAGGCATGCTTGCATGTTTACAGGAGAACATGGAAAAAGAAAGTGTGAAAAACGTCGTGCGCATAAACAAACAATGGGAAGATATTGAGTTGGGCGTTGATATCGAACCGCACGACGTGGTGATAGCATCTCATTCACTTTCCATGCTTGATATACAGGAAGCACTTGCAAAAATGGATGCCGCAGCAAAAAAATGTGTGTATCTCTTCACATTTGCGGGCAGGTGGATGGATGGAGGATTCTGTGAGGAAATTTGCGGTGAAAAGCGTTCCTCGTGGTCGGATTACATCTACCTCTGCAATATCCTGCACGACATGGGCATATATGCGAATGTGGAAATCTGGGACTCAGAATATGAACAGCACTACGCCAGTCTGGATGAGGCAGTGACTAAATTTAAGGAAATGTATGACCTACCATCAGAAAAAGAGGGACTCCTGAGAGCGCATTTATCCAAAATCCTGGTAGAAGATGGCGGAGCGCTATGCTTGAAGCGTAAATCAAAAAGCGCTATGATATGGTGGCAGACGAATGCACACGAAAGGGCTTAAAATGGCAGAAGTAGAAGGCGCTGCAGCCGTAACAAGAAGTGAGATACAAGAAGAATACAAAAAGTTTATTGGCAGGAAGATATTCTTTATTTCTTTCTTCCTTCTTTTAACAATACTTTTATGTGGCATAAGCATATCACTCGGACCTCTGAAGTTTTCAGTCTTAGAGGTATATGCCACCATTCTTGATAGGTTCTTCCCCAATTTCTTCGACGTGCCCGAGCTTGCACCAATAGTGGTCTGGAATATAAGACTTGCTCGAGTTATAATGGGCGTCCTTGCAGGAGTTGGACTTGCTGTTGCAGGAGCAGTGATGCAGGGGGTACTCAGAAATCCGCTCGCATCCCCTTTTACTCTCGGCATCTCCGCCGGTGCGGGGTTAGGTGCTGCCCTTGCTATCATCGCTGGTGTTGGCTTCGTTGGTGGAGGGCTTCTTTTGGTAGGAAATGCGTTCATCTTCTCCCTGATACCCGCATTGGTTATCGTTGGATTGTCACGATTTAAAAGAGCTACGCCCGAAACAATGATACTCGCAGGGATCGCGATGACTTATATCTTTAGTGCGGTGTCATCATTGCTTCACTACTTTTCTGATGCAGAGGCGCTAAAAGACGTGGTCGTCTGGATGATGGGAGACCTTGGAAAAGCTACATGGGATGATCTTTACATTGTCGCTGTCGTACTTGCGATTTGCATTCCAGTACTTATATGGAAATCATGGGACCTCAATGTAGTGGGTGCAGGAGATGAGACTGCAAAAAGTCTTGGTATAAATGTCGAGCGAACCAGAATCGTTGTAATGATGACCGCATCTTTCATTACCGCAGTTATTATATGCTTCACCGGAATGATTGGATTTATAGGGTTGGTTGCTCCGCATATAACTCGTATATGTATCGGTGGGGATAACAGATTTGTAATTCCGGCTTCTGGTATTTTTGGAGCTGCTTTTTTGGTTGCCGCAGATATTATTGCCAGAGAAGTCCTACCGCCCATAATTATTCCTGTGGGAATAATTACATCCTTCGTGGGAGGTCCTTTGTTCCTTTATCTTATAATAAGAAAGAAGAAGGAGTATTGGTAAAACAAGAGGTGAAAAAATGAAACTGAAGGTGGAGAATGTGGAATTTAGTTATACAAGCGTGCCCGTGCTCACAGATGCATGCCTTGAGCTTGCTCAATCAGAGATGCTCGGTATCGTGGGTCCAAATGGAGCAGGAAAATCCACGCTGATTCGGTGTATAGATAGAATCTTGAAACCCCAGCGCGGGAGCATCCTTCTGGATGGAGAGGAGCTGCGGCATATAGGCATGAGGGAAACCGCAAAGAAATTGGGGTATATCCCACAAAGCGCTTCCCAGGTCTTTCCTGCTACTGTCTTCGATACCGTTCTCATGGGCAGACGTCCTCACATTGGCTGGCGCAGTAGCGAAAAAGACAATGAAAAGGTTTTGGATGTACTGCAGATGCTGAATATCGAAGACCTTGCCATGCGAGATATTAACGAGACCAGTGGTGGACAGCAACAGAGGGTGTTCATTGCAAGAGCGCTTGCACAGGAGCCAGATATCCTCTTACTCGATGAGCCCACCTCAAACCTTGATATACAGCACCAGCTTGAGGTGATGGAGATCATAAAAGATCTCGTGGTAAAGAAGAGGATCTCAGCGATAATGGCAGTCCACGACCTGAACCTCGCATCAAGATATGCTGACAGGCTAATTATCATGAAAGGGGGCAGGATCGTTGAGGCAGGCAGTCCCCCTGATGTCCTCACACCCGAAAATATTAGATCGGTCTATGGTGTTGAGGCTGAGGTGATTAATAGGAACGGCGGAATGCCATATATCCTCCCGATAAGGTCTGTAAGACAAGATGGAAGGAGGAAATGAACACAATGGAAGAGATTGATTGGAATGAGATGTGGAAGAGCGCGATCGAGGGATCGAACTGGAAGCAGAAAGCCGGAACTCCCGAGTTCTGGGATGGACGGGTCGACTGGTTCGAAGAACTGGTCCGGCAGAGTGACCGTGCAGGTATGATCATGAACCGGATCAAGATAGAACCAGAATACACGGTTCTTGACATCGGTGCAGGTCTACAATCCCGCTTGCAAAGATGGTGGAGAGTGTGACCATGGTAGAGCCTTCCAGTGGCATGCGTGCACGCTTGAAGGAGAATGCATCGAAGCACAATCTGACGAACATAATCTGCATACCCAAGAAATGGGAAGATGTGGAAATAGGAAAGGACATCGAAGCAGGAGGGTATGATGTCGTGATCGCTTCTCATTCGCTCGTTATGAAGGATATGCAGAGTGCGCTATCGAAGATGAACGATGCTATGAAACGCAGCACCTATATGTTCATCGTCGCAGGACGCAGAAGAGAGACAGACAAAAACTCGCTCTGGACATTGTTCAGCAAAGAACAGATAGGCAGACGCCCCGACTACATCTATCTCTACAACATCCTCTACCAGATGGGTATCTATGCAAACGTTGAGATCATCGATGTCGATCATAACACGCAGTTTCCCGATCTCGATGCTGCAGTCAGGCATTATAAGGGATGGAGGGGGATATCTGGAGACGATGAGGGTAAGCTTAGATCATATCTCAGAGAGAACCTGATCAGAGATGATGGTGCGCTCTGGTTGAGGCATAATATGAGAACAGCGATGATATGGATCCAGAAGGAGGATGATTTGAAATGAAAATGGGTAAAGAGATACCGGATAGGGTAAACGAGAATTTGGTCCATCTGGCAACCACATCCGTGGACGGTATATCGAATGTGGTTCCAGTGGGTGGTATACATGCGATAGGCGAGAGCGAGTTACTGATCGAAGATGTTCTGTTTGACAAGACAAAAAAGAACTTGTTCGAAAAAAACAGGGTCGCGGACGAAGCGCCGGGAAAACGTGCACCCATGGATATCAGCTTAAAGGACGGGCAATGATCTTCACAGACGGTGAGATCATCGAAGGGGTGGAGAAGAGGATGATATATTGAGATGCACAATCGAGACTCACGAACTGACAAAGAAGTTCGCATTGCAGAAGGGATTTACCGACTTTTTCCTGCATCCGCTTGCGAAGGATGAGATAACAGCCGTTGAAGAGGTAAATATCAAGATCGAGAAAGGCGAGCTGTTCGGTATTCTCGGACCGAATGGTGCTGGCAAGACCACGCTTATAAAGATGCTATGCACGCTGATCTCCCCCACGGAAGGAACCGCTTATGTAAATGGGTATGACATCGCAAAGGATAGCGGAAAGGTCAGGGAATCGATCGGTTTCATCACCGCGGATGAGCGAAGTTTCTACTGGCGACTCACCGGGCGACAGAATCTTAAGTTCTTCGCCTCTCTCCATAATTTTTATTCTTATGATGCAGAAAAAAGGGTGGATGAGTTATTAAGTCTTATCGGGTTAGAAAATAGAGCAGATGATAGGTTTCTGAGTTATTCTGCCGGAATGAAACAACGGATGGCTATTGCACGCGGGCTACTAAACGATCCGGCGGTTGTGTTCATGGATGAGCCGACCAAGGCTCTGGACCCGGGCGCGGCACAGAATTTAAGAGAATTTATCAGAGAGCGTATTGTAAAAGAGCAGAGAAAGACCGTTTTTCTATCCACACATCACCTTGGCGAGGCAGAGCAGTTGTGTGACAGGATTGTGATCATCGATCAAGGCAAAATAAAGGTGATTGGAACCATAGGAGAACTGAAAAGTGATTTGCACAAGCCCAATCCCACATTGGGCGATGTGTTTGTACATCACACTGGCAAAGAGTTCAAAGAAGAAATGGCAGAGCATCCCCAATCGGGACGCAGAAGGATGGTGCATGGAATGCATGGGGGCAGAATGAGGGGGATGAGATTTTGATATGCAAAAAAGCGTTTTCCTTTATAAGAAGAGATCTGGTGCTTGCAACAAGCTATAAATTTGAGTTCTTCCTGAGACTCTTCTTCATCTTCTTCTCGATTCTAACCTTCTACTTTGTTGCCAAGCTGGTAGGGGGTGTGGGAATGGCGCATCTTGAGCCTTATGGCGGGGACTATTTCTCTTTTGTGCTGATAGGCATAGCCTTTTCAGGATATCTGATGACGGCTCTCAGGAGTTTTTCGGAGAGCATCCGGGGTGAGCAGATGATGGGTACGCTGGAAGCGATGCTTGTGACCCCGACCAGTGCATCAGCAATAATAACTTTATCCTCTCTCTGGAATTTTATCTTCACTTCTTTCAGAGTTCTGATGTATCTCTTGATCGGTATTCTGCTGGGTGTGGACATGAGCAATGCAAATATAATTGGTGCTATGGCAATTCTCATTCTAACGATAATATGCTTCGGCAGCATCGGCATAATCTCTGCAAGTTTCATTATGACACTCAAGAAAGGCGATCCGATCAACATGTTCTTTATGGGCACATCCGAACTCTTTGGTGGGGTGCTCTTTCCAATTACTGTTTTACCGGAGTGGCTCCAGACCATCTCGCATATTTTACCGATCACGTATTCGCTGAGCGGGATGAGACATGCGCTTCTGCAGGGGTATTCGCTGCACGCATTAGCTCCTGAAATAATTGCACTCTTGGTATTCTCAGTGGTGCTGGTACCGTCGAGTTTATTGGCGTTTAGGTATGCGGTCAACAAAGCGAAGGTGGATGGAAGTCTTGTTCAGTATTAGTCTACTATCGGATCGCTTATGTGAGCGAGTGAATGCGAAAAAGGAGGATGATTCCACATGGAAATGAGCATGGAAATACAGGATATGATAAACGAGAATCTGGTCCATCTGGCAACCACATCTCTGGATGGCATACCGAATGTGGTTCCTGTGGGCGGCATACGTGCGATAAGTGAGAGCGAGTTACTGATCGTGGATGTTCTATTCGACAAGACAAAGAAGAACTTGCTTGAGAACCCCGATGTCGCGATCGCGGTCGAGGTGCTGGGAAAAGGTGCACCACGTGGATATCAGCTCAAAGGACGAGCAAAGATTTTCACGAGCGGTAAGATCTTTGAAGAGGCAGAGAAGATGGTGGAAGAAATGCGAAAAAGACGGCAGGGACACACAGACCTGAAGGTGAAATCCGCAGTTCTCGTGGATGTAGAAGAGATATACTCGACCGTCCGCCAGAAAAAGGAGGAAAGAATAAAATGAAAGTATTGGATACCATTCCGGAAATCAGTTCGGAACCGCTGGATAGGCTGGTAAAAGGTTGTGAAGCGTTGCACATCATAGCAACAGCCCGTGACTTTGGCATATTCGATCTTATTGAAGGATCAAAGACCGCGGAGCAGATATCATCGGAGATCGGGACCGACACATCCCTGACCGAGAAGTTTCTGAATGCTCTGGTAGCATTACAACTCCTATCAAAGCATGATGGCAGATATACGAACGCAGAGCTTGCTTCGACCTTTCTCATGAAGATCAGCCCGTTTTATCAGGGAAACATGCTCAAACTCTCTGGAAATAGCTCTAACAACTGGTCAAAACTGCGTTCGGTCATGAACGGAGATGTGCAGAAAGAGAAGAATGAAAGGTTTGAAGATGTGTTCGATCCCAGCTTTATTCTGGCAATGGCTGAGGGTTCGATGCGAGGAAGTCTCCATCGAACCGCAAAAGAAGTGTCAACCATCCCTGAATTTCAGAAAGCAAGAACGCTTCTCGATCTTGGAGGTGGGCACGGGCTCTATGCGATAGCATTTGCTGAGATGAATCCGGAACTTGATGCCATGGTGTTTGACCTGCCACCTGTTACAGAGGTTACACGAGAGTTCATAAAACGGTATGATATGAACGAGAGGGTCAGTGTCGCCGGAGGGGACTTCGTTGAAGATGATATCGGGCATGGGTATGACATCGTCTTTGCATCCGATGTCTTATATCGAAAGCCGGATGTGCTTTTCAATATCTTGAAGAAGATACACGATGCGCTGAATGATGGCGGTTCAGTCATGCTCAAACACTGGATCTTGAATGATGACCGGACCGCTCCACCCACATCGGTTCTCTTCGACCTGATGCTGTCCCTGCGAGGCGACTGGCATCATATCTACACTGAAGATGAGTATATCGAGCTACTTCGGGACGCAGGATTTTCAAATGTCCGTCTTCTGGATATATCATCTCAAACAAGTCCGTCTGCACTCATCATCGGAAATAAGGAGGTATAAAATCATGATCGAAGGCATGGACTGGAATGAAAAGCACTATGATAAGTGGAGGAAGGACAATGAGAATGAGTGAAGAGATACAGCAGATGCTGGATGAGAACATCGTTTATCTGGCTACATCCACACCGGAAGGAAAGCCAAACGTGGTCCCCATCGGTCTGGTACATGCGATAAGCGATGAAGAATTGTTGATTGTGGACGTGCTATTCAAGAAGACGAGAAGGAATCTCGAAGAGAATCCGGAGGTTGCAATATCGTTCACAGATTTCAAAAGACTGGAATCCTACCAGTTGAAGGGTAAAGCAAAGATCTTTAAAACCGGTGAGATTTACGAGAAGGCTTTCGATATAATGAAAGACAAGGCTGAGAGGCGAAGAGAATCGCTTGGAAAAGTAGGAGATCCGGAAATAAGCGAAAGAGCTCGCAAGATAAGTGAAATGCATAAACGATTGAAACCAAGAGCTGCTGTGTTGATCACCATCGAAGAGATATACTCGCACATACCTGAATCAAAGGAGCGTAGATAACAATGAATATGAATATACCAGAACCCCAGATCGATTCAAAATCGATAGATGAGATGGCGAAAGGCTATCAATCAGCACAGGTACTTTATACCGCCATGGATTATGATGTATTTTCCTTGCTTGAGAAGCCGAAAACCGCAAAGGAAGTATCCGAGGAGATTGGCACCGACTTTGGACTTACAAATAAGTTCTTGGACGCTTTAGCTGCATTACAACTTCTCTCAAAAACAGACGGTAAATATATCAATGCCACATTAGCAAGAACTTTTCTTGTAAAGAATAAACCATTTTATCAAGGCAATTTGGTCAATCTTTACGCGAATGCTTATGATGCATGGCCAAATCTCGGTCAAGCGCTGAGAGAAGGGGGCATACCACAAAAACCGGATGAACGGAAAGGAGTGTTTGATAGAAGCTTCATTCTGTCGATGGCAGAAGCAAGCATGCATGGTACTCTTCATCGAGTAGTCAAAGAAGTCAGGGATATACCTGAATTTAAAAGAGCAAGAAAACTACTCGACCTCGGCGGTGGGCATGGTCTTCATGCCATTGCCTTTGCTCAATCGAATCCGGAGCTTGAGGCGATTGTATTCGATCTTCCACCAGTGGTTGAGGTAACCGGTGAGTTCACCTCCCAGTACGGAATGGAGGAAAGGGTAACAGTAATGGCAGGAGATTTCGATAGCGATGACATTGGCAAGGGATATGATGCTATTTTTGTCTCGCATTCAGGGTTCTATCACACCAGAGAGACCATTCATGAACTTTTGGAGAAGATATATGGGGCATTAAACGAAGGTGGAATACTGATCTCCAATCACTGGATGCTTGATGACGGAAAAAGTTCTGTTACCTTTGCATTATGGCATCTCTGGTTATCTATTCTCGGACATCCCCATCATATATATACTAGGGATGAGTTTGTTAATCTGCTGAAAGAAGAGCGGTTTTCTGATGTGCAGATGATTGATATCGCAACGCCAGAAGACCCTTCGACGATTGTAATTGCAAAGAAGGGGGTGCAATAAAATGGGAATTGAAATAAAAAATGTCCAAGAAACCGAGGGTCTGGAGACTTCGGAAGGCATAATGAAGCCGCTGATATTCGGCGAGAATCTGGCGGTTATACATCTTGAGATCCCCGCAGGTCTTGAAGTCTCTCCTCATGCACACCCCGGAGAAGGCATTCTATACTGTCTGAGCGGCGAGCTTGAGGTGATATCCGGAGGCGAAACGGTGACGCTCTCCAGTGGAACTGCGATGCTTGTGCCATCCGGCACAGAGGTTGGCATCAAGAACCAGAAAGATGCAGCCGTGAATGCGCTACTGATCTCGTCACCGCCACCTGTAAGATCGGTTGAGGAACTACGAAACCTTATAACCAGTCATAAAGGGGATAAATAACGATGTGTGGCGATGAAGAATGCCTGAAGGACTGCGAACACGATCCGGAGAAGTGCATGCCAGAGCAGATAAGGGAATGTCATGGCGACGCTGGGACGCACCCCTGTAAATGTGATTAGATGATCGAAGTATCTAACCTTACAAAGCGATTCAGGGACTTCACAGCCGTGGATCACATAAGCTTTGAGGTATCCGCAGGTGAGATATTCGGGTTTCTCGGTCCGAATGGCGCTGGAAAGACGACTGCGATCATGATGCTCACAACACTTCTGCGCCCGAGCGATGGCAGGGCTACGGTCTGCGGATTTGATGTCTCAAAGGAACAGGGAGCGATCAGACGGAAGATCGGCGTGGTCTTTCAGGATCACACCAGCGATGACTGGTTGACCGGGAGGGAGTATCTTCAGCTTCATGCCGGGATATATGACGTCAACATGGACCGGGTCGAGGATCTCCTCGAGCTCTTTGAGCTGAAGAGGTGGGAAGAGTCTGTTATAAAGGAGTATTCGAGTGGGATGCGGCGGAGGCTGGAGATTGCACGAGGGCTGATCCACGATCCAAGAGTGCTCTTCCTCGATGAGCCGACCTTGGGACTCGACGTCCAGACACGGCAGAGGATCTGGGACCACATCGAATCGCTCAGAAGAGATGAGAGGCTTACCGTCTTTCTGACCACCCATTACATGGATGAGGCTGACAAACTCTGTGACCGGATTGCAATCATCGACCGTGGGCAGATCGTTGCCATCGGTTCCCCAGACGAGCTGAAATCAATCGTGGATGAGGGGGATCGCCCAAGCCTTGATGAGGTCTTTCTCCATTATACTGGAAGGGATGTGAGGGATAGTGTATCCAACAATAGACATCACCAGGGATTCAGGAGGCTATAACCGATGGTTCGATTTGGCAGAGGCGATATGAGGGCGATACACGCGATCGCCCGGAGAGAGGTTATCCGGTTCCTGCGTGCGAAGTCAAGAATCGTGGCATCGGTAGCGATGCCGCTCATCTGGTTCTGTGCATTCGGACTCGGGCTTGGTTCGGCATTCGGGGTACGGTATGGCGAGATCAGCTATGCAGCGTTTCTGGCGCCAGGAATCATTGCGATGACGGTGCTGTTCGCATCGACCTTCTCTGGCATGTCTATCATCGTGGATAAGGAGTTTGGAATCTTGAAAGAGCTGCTCGTTGCTCCTGTATCAAGGGTCTCTCTCGTCCTTGGGAAGCTTCTTGGTGGCATGGCAACATCCCTGATCAGGGCGATACTGATAACCATTCTTTTCTGTGTGGTGCTGGAGATAAGGGTAGGTATCATCGACTACTGCGGCATGCTTGCCATTATATGCCTGATAGCCATTGGATTCGGAGGACTTGCGATTGCTATTGCAACGAAGATGGAGAGTATGGAAGGGTTCGGACTGATCGTGGAGCTGATCGTCATGCCCATATTCTTCTTAAGCGGTGCTTTCTTCCCGGTCGAGAAGCTGCCTGGGTGGCTCTCAACCGTGGTTATACTCAATCCGCTCACTTATGGTGTGGATGGGCTCCGGCTTCTCATGATCGGTGCAGGAAGCTTTAGTTTAATGCAGGATCTTGGCGTGCTCGTCTTCTTTGATGTGGTTGTTGTTCTATTTGCGGCGTATCTTTTCGGCAGGGGCGAGGTGTAGCTAAGACCGAAATCGTCGTTCATGGAGGGTGGGTAATATGCCCACTGGTTTGTGTTATGATATTAATCGGAAGTTTTAAGTACGGGATGGAATAGCTACAGTTTGCATATGCCATGTAGCATATATTATATGTATGCTCATACAGAGTAAAAATAGACCATAAGGAAGTATCATACAATGAAATTGAATACAATATTGGTTGGAATAATCATAAACCTGTTGCTGCCAACATTATCAGTCGCAGCATCCGACTACACGCTCGAGATATTCGGCAATGCAAACGAAGATGAACGGTGATATAAACATGCAAATAAGCGAACAACTGCCCGACATGGCAAATAACAACGAAAGTGTACTTCAGGAGATATTCCGTGACCGCGTATTCAACGGTATCCGCCAGGGCACAACATGGCAGTTTCACCGCTATGGAATAAACTGTAAGCTCTCTGGCTCCGTCTATGCGGTATCAGAGATCGAGGGCGCGATATCGCTCATACACGGACCCGCAGGCTGCGCCTTTCACCAGCGATTGACGCCACGCAAGATGTACGCACCGATCTACAATCTACCATGCACGGATCTGGACGAGAATGATGTGATCTATGGTGGAGAGGATAAGTTGCGAGAGAAGATTGGCGAGGTCTATCACATGTTCCATCCGTCATTGATCGCGGTCCTTCCAACATGCGTATCAGGTCTGGTCGGCGATGACGTTTCAGGAGTCATCACAGAACTCGATCTCCCCTGCGATCTTCTGCATGTCCCGTCAGAGGGCTTCGCACACCGGAGCAGGGAGTCGCTCGATATGATGATGCGAGACTATGCGGAATCGTGGAAGGATCCCTCGAGATCCCCGGCGTACGATCTGCGGGGCTGCGGGCACGAGGAGGTGATGTTCTCGATCGTGGATCAACTGATGGAGGAGCAGGAGATCGCCCCGAATCTTGTGAACATCGAGTCCTTTGGCAGATTCACTTACGGATTCAGAAGCGAGCTTGCTGAGATCAAGCATATCTTTGGCGAGATGGGCGTCAGTGTGAATCTGACACTTCCGACATGTACCGTCGAAGAGATAAAACGAGCTCCTGCCGCAGAACTCAACATCGTAACCCGGAACCTGCGCTGGGCAGAGCGGATGAAGGAGAGATTCGGAAACGACTATCTCAGGAAATGGTTCTTCTACTTTGGTTTCGATGGTGTTGAGAAGTTCTACCACGATGCAGCATCGAAACTGGGTCTGGACGGCGAGGCAGATGCTGCGATCAGAAAAGAGAAGACGCAATCTCTGCAGGAGCTTGAGAAGTACCAGAAGATATTTGCAAGGGATGATTTCGCTGTTTCGACTCAGGGGTTCTTCTTTACCCCATATCTTGCAAGGATCTATGCAACCGATCTAAAACTCCCGATAAAATACCTCTGCGTGGATATGCAGCTTCTGAAGGCTCTCAACATATCCGAGGAGACGATCGAGGTCATGATTACGAACATGCAGGAGGCGTTTGAGGAATGGGGCCTGGGATTTGAGGTCGTCACGAACCCGACACTCGATGAGATGTCAGAAATTGCAAAGAAGGTCGATCATGTCCTGAGCGATCGCATAACACCACCTATTTACGGAAAGGGCGGTGGAGTCGGGGTGATGGACATCTCTGCCACGAGATACCTCCTCTTCCGAACCGGTTTTTCCGGAATCGTTGAGTTCGGAAAGTATCTCGCCGAAAAACTGCATGGTGAACGTGGAAAGACATATCAGAACAATCGAGAACCGATAATCTCCAGATTCAACTATGATAAAATCCACTATCCCATGCTTGATGACAACCGATGCTCGGCATCGAGAGAGATGTGGTCAGGGATGTGGAGCATGAAAAGCGAAGGATGTGATAACAATGGACGGCGGTAAATTTTTTGGTGCATTCCGGGCATCTTCCGGAATAACTGATGCGGTGGTGCTCAACCATGTCCCTGTTGGATGCAACTGGGGCGCTGCGATCTTCAAGACCACCTCAAATCAGTTCGACATGAGGCATGCATGTACTGTCATGCACGAACGTGAGATCGTCTTCGGTGGTGAAGACGCACTGCGTGAAGCGTTGATACGGGCGGACGAGCTGTACGATACCCCTCTTCTTCTGGTCATAGCTGGCGATGCCCCTTCGATCATAGGCGATGACGTTGAGGCGGTCGTGAACTCTGTAACGCTTGATGCGGAAGTGATGTGGATGGAGGCTGCTGGCTTCAAGGGCTCGATGATGGATGGGTACGAAGAAGCACTCCTCCGACTGGCAGGGCTTATGAAGGAATCTGAGACGATTCAAGGCTCTGTCAATCTGATCGGCTTCTCTCCTGATGACTTCAAGGTTGATGCGGACGTAAAAGAGATCAAGCAACTGCTCCTCGATGCAGGTGTGGAAGTGAACACTGTCATATCGAAATGCAGTCTGGAGGAGTTCAGAAGAGCGCCAGCAGCAGAGCTGAACGTGGTGCTCGGGCAGGGAACCCTGCTTGCCGAGCAGATGAAAAAAGAGCTTGGTCTGCCATATCTCAAGATGGACTATCCTTACGGACTCGATGGCACAGCGCATTTCGTGAATGCTATCTCAGAAGAGCTTGGCACCGGGCATGAACCTGAGTTTGATATCGAACCGTTCAAACGGGTATACCTCTATCTGCATGAACTCTACGGGACCCCGGTCTCGGTCATCGGCGACTTCCACGCAGAAGCGATGGCAAACTTCCTGGATGGGGAGCTTGGCTTCAATGTCGAGGTCTCTGCCAGAAATGAGGACGATTACTTTGCATTCGAGGAAGAAGTCAGGAACTCAAATACGACAATCCTTTTTGGAAGTAGCTTTGAGCAGAATATTGCTGAGACGCTTAATATTCCACTGATAAGGTTTTGTTATCCTGTTTTCGACAATGTCTGTGTGTATGATGATGCGCCCTACGCAGGTTTCAGAGGTGCTGTCTGCCTGACTGAGGCGATAATCAACACTGTTATGAGTTATGGAGGAATGAATAAATGAGAAAATTCTGTGTGTATGGAAAAGGAGGGATCGGTAAATCCACGATCGTCTCAAACATCGCCGCGGCTCTATCAGAGAACGGTAAGACAATAATAGTGATGGGCTGTGATCCGAAGTCTGATATGACCCGGAATCTGATCGGCAAAAGGATTCCAACCGTGCTCGATCTCTTCCGTTCGAAGGGGGCTGATAAGATGGAGCCTGAGGACGTGGTCTTCAAAGGCTTCAATGGTGTTTACTGTATCGAAGCCGGCGGACCTGAACCCGGCGTTGGCTGTGCCGGGCGTGGAGTGATAACCGCTGTGGATATGCTCGACCGTCTCGGTGTATTCAATGACATCGAGCCTGATACCGTGATCTACGATGTGCTTGGCGATGTCGTCTGCGGCGGGTTTGCGATGCCTCTAAGGCAGGGTCTGGCTGACGATGTCTACATCGTAACAACCTGCGATCCTATGGCGATCTATGCCGCAAACAACATCTGCAAGGGCATAAAACGGTTCGCAAACCGTAGTGCAGTAACCCTTGGCGGAATCATCTACAACGGTAGGAGTGTGGTTGATGAACCATCGATAGTTGAGGGCTTAGCAGACAGATTGGGCACGAAGGTGTTGGGAAGGGTGCCGATGAGCCTGCTTGTGCCAAGGGCTGAGTTGCGCCGTAAGACCGTGATCGAGTATGCACCCGACTCAGAGATTGCGGATACGTTCAGAGACCTCGCTACCGCCATCTGCGAGAATAAAGATCGAGTTATGCCTGACCCCCTCTCGGATGACGAACTCGATGAGATAAACGAGGAGATAGAGGTTCTCCTGAAGGAAAGAGAGGAGAATTGAGATGGCAGATAATGAATCAGGGTCAAGATCATCGTTTCTAACGTCGTTTGTGAAGGCATACGGCACGCTGCCCCTGCACGGGATAACTGCCATACCCGGAAAGATCTCCGGGGCGTTGATGCTTACTGATGCGATCGAGGATGCTGTACCACTCATACACGGACCTGTCGGATGCGCGTTTCAGAGGAAGGTGAACCCCTTCAAACCCCATTCTCCGTTCTACACAACTCCGTGCACAAACCTGAACGATACGGATGTTGTCTATGGCGGAGAGGAGAAGCTCGAGCAGGGCATCAAGGAGACGTATCAGAGGTACCACCCGAATCTGATCATGGTGATAACCACATGTCCGAGCGACCTCATCGGAGACGATGTTGAAGCAGTTACAAGAGACGTCAGTTCTGAGGTCGGCTGTGATGTTGTCTATTCGACAGGGGACTTCGTCGGGCGGTCAAAACCGGTCGGCTATCAGGATGCGTTCTATGCGATCACGGATCAGATGCTCTGCAATGGCGATGGTAACGGGGATCCGGAGCGAAATGAGGGCTCTGTGAACATCGTCACATTCCCGATCCATGGTGCAGGCATCAAGGTGGCAGAGATGGCTTCTGTGCTTGGTGATATGGAAATCGGGGTAAATAAGGTATGTTTTGATCATACGCGAGTCGAGGATCTCTATGATCTGCCAAAAGCGGATCTCAACATAACCGATTTCCCGATGCAATGGGCAAAGCTGATGGATGAGCGATCAGATGTCGGATGTTACGAGATTCTGGGCTGGGGCAGGTACAGCGAGGAGAAGGACCCTGAGCTACTCAGCCCGTACGGGATCGGTGGCAGCTCCAGGGTCTTCAGGGAGATTGCAGAGATGATGGGAAAGGATGGCAAGGCAGAAGAGGTTATCAGAAGAAGGAGAAAGGAGGCAGAAGAGCGGCTCTCAAAAGTCAGGAAGGATCTTAAGGGCGTAAAGATTGCTGCCCTCGGTGGTCTGCACGGCGTCGGTCTGAACCTCTTCAAGGATGCTGGAGTGGATGTGAGCGTCCTGATATGCAGGACACAGATCATGGAGAGCAGGCTGACTGAGGAGGCGATCAAGGAGATCGTGGATATGAACATGAACCTTGCAGAGATATGTGGCTTCGACCCGGAGGCACTCGTAAATCCGACGATTGAGGAGGAGATAAAGGTGATCAAGAGGAGTGGAACTGATCTTGTGATCGCTCCGAGTACGAGCGCACACCTCTACAACAGAGAAGGGGTAAGAACGTTCGATCCAACCAGTTTCATGATCCATCACCAGAGGGTCGGGTTTGAGTGCCCGATAGAACTCTGTCAGATGTTGAAAGATGCGCTCAAGACTCCTCAGAGGAGAACGCCTCTCTTGAGCATGTTAGAACACGATTCACAGATGCACAACATGACACCACACTGGGCAAAGCTCTCCCTCGCGTTCAACCTGCTCAGATCTGACGCAATCGGTGACAGGGTGAAGGTGGATGCAGATATTGGCGGGGCAGAGGGGGGGTTTGACCGATGAGCCTGATCTATGATCCGCCACAGGACTGTAAGCTGGTTGGTGCAATGAGAGCGATTCACGGCGTGCGAGATTCGATAACGATCATCCATGCAAGACCAGGATGCCACTGCGGAATGATCCTCTTGAAAGCACTCGGGTCCAATCAGAACGATGTGAGAGTGATCAGCAGCGGCTTCAGGGCACACGATACGGTGTATGGTGCGGAGAAAAGGCTCTCTGCTGCAATACAGCTCTCGCATGAGTACTTCGAGCCCGGACTGATCGCAGCATTGAACTGCAGCGCCCCTGCCATCATGGGTGACGACATCGAGGGCGTCGCGTCCTCTATGGAAGAGAAGATTCCAGCAGCCCTGATGACGATGGAGACCGGAGGCTACGAGGGTCCGGCATGGATCGGTTATGAGGAGGCGCTTGCAAAGCTCACAGACTATATGATCCCGGTTGAGAGACCGTCCGCAGACAGGATAAACCTGATCGGCATCAAAACTGATGATATCAATGCAGGTGGCGATTTAACAGAGATCAGAAGGATACTGAAGGATCATGGAATAGAGGTCAACACTGTTCTAGCTGATGCAAGCTTCGATGAGATAAAGAATTCGCCGGATGCGTCACTGAATGTTGTACTGGGTGGCGATGGGCTTGAATGCGCGAAAGTCATGCGTGAGAGATTCGATATCCCATACATCATAACTCCATATCCTTTCGGTGTAAAAAAGACTACAGAGTTCGTAGAACTTGTGGCAAATCGTCTCGGAAGAAAGGTTGACAGCGAACTGATCGAACGAGAGGTTAAACTGGTCAAGGACGGTATAGAGAGGGTATGCATGTTCCTGCAGGGGATATATGATATGCCGGTCGCGGTGATCGGAGAGAGTGGCAGGGCTTTTGATCTGGCAGAGTTTTTGAGCGATGAACTGGGTCTCAATGTCTGTTTCCTTGCCATCTCTTCAAAGAACCACCTCACATCGAACCGGATCGAAGACGGAAATGGTCACTTCGGAGACGTGTTCATCGAACCGGATCGCTTCGAGATGAACGATCTCATAAAGGGAGCCGGGGTCAGTATGATCTTTGGCTCAACCTTTGAGAAGCATCTATCATCTGAAATAGGGGCGCCATTGATCAGAGTCTCGTATCCTGTGATCGACGAGGTCTCAATCACTGATGCACCTTATGCTGGATTCAGGGGGACGCTGCACCTCTGTGAGACGATCATAAACGCAGTTATAACACAGAATATTGAGGAGATAGAGGAATGAAAAAACTACAACAGATCGCATTTTATGGCAAAGGCGGCATCGGGAAGTCAACGATCGTATCAAACCTCGCAGCAGCTTACGCAGAGAGTGGGCTCAAGGTCATGATCGTGGGCTGCGACCCGAAAGCAGACTGCACCCGCAACCTGAGAGGGGACGCTGATATCCCAACGGTCCTGGACGTCCTGAGGGAGAAAGGCGGTGCAAAGATGGAACTCACAGAGATCATCGGAGGTAAGAAGATCGATGTGGACGAGATAGTATACAAAGGATATAACGGGGTTCTCTGTGTTGAGGCTGGTGGACCCGAGCCCGCGGTTGGATGTGCAGGAAGAGGCATCATCGTTGCGGTCGATCTCCTAAAGAGCCTCGGAGTATATGACAGGGATCTCGATCTGATTATCTATGATGTGCTCGGGGATGTTGTATGCGGCGGCTTCGGAATGCCGCTCCGGAAGGGGCTTGCGGATAATGTCTTCATTGTCACCTCTGCGGACTATCTCGCCATATATGCGGCGAACAATATCTGCAAAGGTATCGAGCGTCATGCGAGCAGGAAAGGGTCGCCGCTTGGTGGCATCGTCTACAATGTGCGGGGCGCAATCGATGATCCGGAACTTGTTGGGGAGTTTGCAGGAAGCGTTGGATCCAAGGTGGTAGGGGCAATTCCGAATGATTCATTGATATCAGAGAGCGAGATCTATGGTAAGACGGTTATCGAGTACATGCCGGATTCTATCATTGCAGATAGGTTCCGGGAGCTTGCAGGCGCGATTCTTGAGGATGGGAGCGGTGTAACCCCGCAACCACTCTCGAAGGAGAAGCTGGCTGAACTTGCAAGGAGGATACGAGAGAAGACGCGGGAAGCTGCGGATAAAAGCCGGTAGTGCTTTTTGTAAGAGGGTTTATGGCGTTCAGGTATGCTGTCAGGAGGGCGAAGATATATGGAGGGGGTCTTGTACCCTTCCATACTTTTCGATGTTACGAATCAAAAAGTTTATATCATAAAGATTGTAAGATCACAGAAAATGAGATGATGAAGATGAACTCTATCGCAGAGAAGCTGCTATCAATCGCACTCCTTGTGTCACTCACGATTGGTGCGGCAGCAGCAGAGGATGCAGACGTCAATGTCCGCGTCAACGCGCCCGAATACGTCTCTGACACGTTTGAGGTCACGATCGATATTACGAATGTCAGTGATATGGATGGAGGACAGTTCGATCTCACATTCGACCATAATGTCATAGATGTCATAGATGTGGAGGATGTCAAATCCAAATACGGAAACATCGATGACACAGAGATCCCTGTCGATATGTGTAGTGCTATGGATGATGGCAGGATCAGATTGCTCTTCAATCTTCCGGGTGCAGATGGTGTGAGCGGATCTGGATATGTAGCAAGGATTCTATTCGAGGTCGTAGGAAATGTCGGAACTACCAGTGCCATTGATATATCCGAAGATTTTACGAGAAGACTCAGTGATACCGGGGCTGATGAGATCCCTACAAACTGGTTCGGCGATAACATGACCGTTGGCACCGCCACCTCGATGCCAGTTGAAACACCAACACCCACCCCAACGGTTGTCGCAGCATCAGTATCAACACCAACACCGACCGCAACTTCGATACAGACTTCGGCACCCAATCAGGACTCGCCTGCATTCACGGCAAGAGCGCAGGACGCGCCGTCTGCGGCAGTGCCAGCCGCATCATCCGAAAAAGGTGGATTGCAGGATATATTGACAACACATAATTTTACTTCCATCTACTCGATCATCGGATTACTCGCTTTCATCTATTCATTGACACTGTTCAGGTGATCACCACGCACGCAAAAAATCAAAGACAAAAACTTGCCGCAATCCTGATCTTGCTTGCGGTATCTGTAACCTATGCAGCAGCAACGACAGTGGGTATAGATGCACCTGACTATATCACTGGCAGCAAATTCGATGTCACAATCGAGATCGATGATGTCGAGGATCTGGCATCTGGACGGTTAGATATATCGTTCAATTCAAGTGTTGTGAACGCAACTGACCTTGATGAGATCGATGATATGGCAGGGGAGGTGGGGGGCGATGAGGTGCCAGCTGATATGTGCTATTTCACGGACGCGGGCTTGATCACTCTGCTCTTCAAACCTGGTGTCTCTGGTGCTGTCAGCGGATCCGGATCGCTTGCAACGATCAAATTTGAGGTGGTGGGAGAAGACGGAGATACCAGTTTCCTCAATCTCTCTGATGGCATACTTGTTGACAAGGAGCAGGAACACAGGGAGTCAAACACAATACCTGCAGAGTGGGTCGGCGGCATGGTAACCCTCGGAAGCCCGCCGGCTGGAACCACAGAAACACACACCGTTACCGTGTATGTGAAGAACGTCGATGATGACAAACTGGATGTTCATCTACTGGTCGATGGAAATGATGAGGGTTTCAAGAGCGTCTCATCTGGCAAGACCAAGGAGTACGATGATTATAGCATGGAAGAGGGAGCGCACACATTCACGATCAGATGGTTCGATACAGACACCGATAAATGGTATGAGAAGGCTGAAGAGCACACGATAACAGGTGTAACAACCATCGTACTCCTGACCGATGATTATTCCGAAGACGAGGATACGATCAGTGCTCATGTGTATGTGAACAACCTTGACGATGATGATCTGAACGTCTACCTCTACATCGATGGGAATTACAAGAAGTATATGAGCGTCGCCTCAGACAGTTCTGAAGACTATGGCGAGTACGAGTTCGAAGAGGACAAAGAGGAGTTGCATACGTTTAAGATCGAATGGTTCGATCCGGGAACCGGGGAAGATTACGAAAAGATCACCAGAAGCTACATAACAGGCGAAGAGGCTGTGACACTGTATGTTGATAAGCATACAGAAGAGGATATAGTTGTATTGCCCGATGATGCGCCAACCCCGATTCAAACCACTTCTACGCTATCCACAACCTCGACACGAAGAGTCAAAGAGTCATCAGGGGCAGCCCCCATGAGCACGCCAGAGGGTGCCACATTTCACACTAATCCGGAACTCTCGGAAGATTCTACTGAAGATACTCATTTGGAGAACGGCATCACCCCACTATATACTCTAGTCGGGTTCATCGCTGCTGTGTTTGCACTGTTTCAGATCAAAAGAATTTAGAACGCATGAAACTATTTGCATATCTTCTGTTGATCATCCTCCTGTGCACAAGCATCGCCTCCGTCTATGACGCGGATGATCTGGAATGGGCAAGGGTCAAGCTGGAACCGGAACATTGGGGACTCAGTGGCATATAAAAAGGAAGTATAACAATGAAAACGAAATATGTAATCTACTGCGCGCTGATAGCTCTTGCAACGTTCAGTGTACCAGCATCGGCTGATATGGTCGGCGATGCTAATAACGATAACAGAATCACCACAGCAGACTCAGCGCTCGCGCTGCAGATGTCGGTCGGGAGCATACCGCCTGATATCGAACGTGTTGATGTGAGTGGTGATGGTAAGGTCAGTTCACTGGACGCGCTCATGATTCTTATGCTGGTGCAGAAGACGCAAGTTCGTGTCAATCCTCATCCTCTGGATGTAATATCTGGCACATTCGACGCCACGATAGATATCTACAACGTAGTCGATCTCGATTCGGGGACATTCGATCTCTCGTTTGATTCAAGCGTTGTGAATGTGATCGATGTTGGGAATGGGTGGGTAAACGACACATATATGAGGATCGATGAGTGGAAGTTCGTAGACTCTGACACGATCCGTGTGAGCTTCAAGTGCACTGGCGACCATGCGGTGAGCGGGTCAGGATATCTGGCTACGATCAACTTCGCGGTGACCGGGGGCGATACGAGTGTTCTAGACATATCAGACGGGCTACTTATAGGAGTTACTGCAGAGGAGATACCCGCACTCTGGTTCGATTCTGATGTTATGGTTGGAGTGCCGGTCACTGTCAATGCCCCTGAAGTGGCATTAGTGACATTAGGCACATTCAACGCCACGATCGATATCGGGAACGTTCTCAACCTGAACGCAGGACAGTTTGACCTGTCCTTTGATTCAAGCGTTGTGAACGTGACCAATGTTGAGAATGGACTGGTAAACGACACGACGATGAGAATCGATGAATGGTGGTTCATGGATTCTGGCACGATCCGTGTGGTATCCAGTTTCCCTCTACCCTATACGGTGAGCGGGTCAGGGTATCTGGCTGTGGTCACTTTTGCGATAACAGGATCGCCGGGCGATACGAGTGTTCTGGACATATCAAACGGGACACTTGCAGGGATGCCTTCTGATGGTGCAACCGATACAGGGGAGATACCTGCAATATGGATGGATGACGAGGTCGCAGTTGGCGTGCCGGTCACAGTCAATGCCCCGGATGTCGTATCTGGCACATTCGATGTCACGATCGATATCGAGAGCGTAGTTGATCTGGCTGCCGGGCAGTTCGATCTATCGTTCAATTCAAGTGTTGTGAACGCAACCGACCTCGACGATATCGACGATATCTACAATATGACAGGATAGGTAGGTGGTGACGAGGTGCCGGTTGAAATGTGTGCCTTTATGGATGCGAACACGATCAGACTGCTCTTCAGACCAGGTGTCAGTGGTGCGGTCAGCGGATCTGGATCGCTTGCAACGCTCAAATTTGAAGTGGTGGGAGAAGATGGCGATTCCAGTTTCCTGAATCTCTCTAATGGGTTGCTCGTTGATAAGGATCAGGAATTCGCGAAATGCAACGCAATACCTGCAGTGTGGGTTAACAGCATGGTAACCATCGAAAATCCGCCGGCTGGACAGACGCATGCCGTTACAGTTTATGTGAACAACCTTGACGATGATGCCATAGATGTCTATCTCTACATCGATGGGAATTACAAGAAGTATATGAGCATCACTTCCAATAGCACCGGTGACTATGGGGAATACGAGTTCGAAGAGGATGAAAAGGAGTTGCATTCGTTCAAGATCGAATGGTTCGATCCGGGAACAGGGGAACATTACGAAAAGATCATCAAAAGTTACATAACAAGCGAAGAGGCGGTGACACTGTATGCTGATGCGCACACATAAGAGAATACAACCCTGTTGTCTGATTAAACACCAGCCACACCAACCAGAACCCCTACCCGATCTCTCAGAGAACCCAGAGCTAACCCCCACAAAGACGCCTACCACCGAGTTGCAGACAAACCCTTACCTGACGAAAGACGCAACCGAAGATAACGACTTTGCAAGTCATATCACCACCACATACACATTGGTCGGGCTCGTTGCTATCTTATTTGCATTTATGCAGATCAAAAGAATTTAGAACGCATGAAACCATTTGCATATCTTCTGTTGATCATCCTCCTGTGCACAAGCATCGCCTCTGCTTATGACGAGGACGATCTGGAATGGGCTTGTGGCAACTCAAAAAAGCTTCACCTTGGCGAAACGATATCGAACGGCAATTTTACCGTAGAGGCTTATAACTTTCCGAGATCCGACCGGAACGAGACCCGGTTTGTCGGGATAAGGTTGTATGAGAACGGTATCCCTGTTTCAGATCAAACGCTTGTGGAAGGAGAGGACTACATCCATGAAGATGAGATCAGGATAACAGTTCTTGAATTCTCGGTACCATCTTCGGACTGGACAACCGATCTGCCAGAGGAGCTCTGGGCAGAGATCAAGATGGAACCAATCGGTGTTCCGCGCTTTGATGTGGAATTTGTGACTGACAAGGATGAGTACTTTGCATACTCAGCCCATAGCGAGGTAGACCTCACCATCCAGAACAGAGGAGATGCCGAGGCATACGACGTGGATGTTAATGCGGATATGGACGGTCTCGAAGTGATTGGTGGAAAGACACATTACCATTGCAGCGCTCTTGAGAAAGGTAGACGTGTGGATGGTACAACCGATACCACGTCGTTTGATCCGATCACACTGCGGTTTGGTCTGCCTTCAGTCATTGAGGATCGTATATTCAATCTGACCGTAAACACCGAGTGCTATGATATAAGAGGTGTAAAATATTCGCATTCCGAATCATACCCTGTGAAAGTCTCTGGCATGTTCAGGATATCAAAGTCGATAAATGACAACATATACATGGATGAGATTGCCACGGTCACTATATCGCTCCGAAATGACGGCACACGCCCGATCAACTCGATCCGGGTGAGCGACACCGTGCCGCACGAATTTGAACCGGATGAGAACTCGTCGCTTCTCTGGGAACTGGATCTCGGAGCAGGCGAGTCCAGGAGTTTTACATACCGATTGAAGCCCATGCAGCCGAGCGAAGGAGGGTACGTTATCCCGGCTGCGGTTGCAAAATGGAGCTGGGATGGCAGAACGTATACTGTACACTCGAACTCCCCCGGAATTACAGTGTATGGTCCAAAGATGGAGCTGTCAAAACGAGTGGATCCGGAGACGATCGAAGAGGGCGGGATCATTGCCGTTGAAATCATGGTAAAGAATACAGGGAATGTACTGGCAAGCATTGATGTGGCTGATTCCCTCATAGAGGGTGCTGTGCTGATCGATGGTGCATCTGGTGGTAAAGCGGTTCTTGTGGCGGGCGAGAGCCACACATTTG
The DNA here is from genome assembly GCA_002503595.1 of Candidatus Methanogaster sp. UBA203. Taxonomy (GTDB): domain Archaea; phylum Halobacteriota; class Methanosarcinia; order Methanosarcinales; family Methanogasteraceae; genus Methanogaster_A. Next base: position 26,745 of record DASC01000093.1, read on the forward strand.
GTTACAGCATGAGGATGAACCGGGCAGGTTCTGTCGAACTGCCGCCTGCTGTTGCGCACTTTGCGGATACTCACGATTATGATGGAACCGTCGTTTCAGAGAACATATCAATCACAGTGAATCCGGTAGTGCACTCTACACGAACGATCGATACTCCGGATCAAACGATCACCACTGCGGCTACCGCGAATACTACCACCAGAACAGATAAAGAATCCGGCGCAGGATCGGTTTGTACATTGGTTGGATTTTTTGCTGCTGTGTTTGTGATTATGCGGGTTAAGCGGACGTAAGCATCTTTTTCTTGACTTTCGAAGATAACCGAAAGTGACTCCATTTCCGGATTTTTTCGATAGCAGCCGCCAGTGTCAATCTTTTTAAGGTGTAGCCCCCTACTAATTAATGAGCATTATTACCCCTATCCATACAGATAAGTCTCCAAAATATTTATATGGTGTAGTCCCTCATTATAAATACATGGTTTTCCTTGAAAAGATGGGAAAGAGCCGGGATTGATCGATATTGATAAACATATCGAGCAAAAAGAAATGCATCAGGAGGTTTTGGGCTGTTGCATACGCGGTGTGAAACCTTTAATATAAAAAAGATCGAGAGGGTGTAGTGGTGAGCGAGTTATGCCAACCCAGAACATTTTGGCGGAAATTGTGCAGAAAGTTGTGGAAGAGGCAGTTCCTGATAAAATCATCCTGTTCGGCTCAAGAGCGAAAGGAGAACAGGCAAAGGATAGTGATTATGATATTTTCGTCCTGAAGAGCGGTGTTGTTCATAAGAGGAAACTTGCGCAGAGAATCTACCTCATGCTTGATGTAAATGTGCCGGTTGATGTGATCGTAGAGACTCCCGAAACATTTGATAAGTTGAAAGATAATCCTTTTCTGATATATAGTGAAATTGCAAAATACGGGAAGGTAGTGTATGAAAAATAAAGATATTATTTCAGAATGGTTAAAAAGAGCAAGAAGTAATTTAGAAAGAGCAAGAGCAGAAAAGATCTCTGATGAGATACTTTATGAAGA
>DASC01000102.1 GCA_002503595.1 Candidatus Methanogaster sp. UBA203
GCATCAGAGATTGCCGGCATGGACTTTGAAAGCTTCAAGGAAGTGCTAACAGATCGTGGTATCGGTATCAGGACGGCAACTCCAACAGAAGAGGAGTTGGAGGAAGAAATCGAATATCTCGGGATGTTGTGAATGATCGCAATCGATACGGATTTTGCGAGCGTGCTGGCTAAAGCGGAGATAATAGAGCTAGTTAAAGAACTGTTTTCCGGAAAACACTATCTGATAATCACTCCAAAGGTCTATGAAGAATTGGAAGTGCCAAAAGAATACGGATATACCTATCCTGACGAGATATTCAACAATATAGACGTCCTGATAGTAGAATCAAGGGAGCAGGAACTGTGCATGGATATGCTTGGTAGCAACCCAACTCTGGGCAGGGGTGAACTGGAGTCCATCGCTGTTTGTATGAATCGTTCGGCTATTTTTGCAACGCTCGACGAAAAAGCCATGCGGTTTGCCAGAACTCGAGGCATACCTGTCCTGCATATACACACGGTTCTAAAAATGCTCTTGAAAACAGAGTTATGCTCTGAAAAGGATGTGATGGACATCATCAAGAAGATTGAAAAGACGGACAGAAGGACGATCGAACTCAAGCTCGTACTTGTGCAGGCGTAGAATCCAACCGGATCGCAGCACTGCATCCCACTCGTTTAGCATATAAATCACTCTATCGACCCCCGCGCAGCCGATCGACCCACTCAGGAACGCTCGCGTCCCCGGGCGGCATGTATGGCTTTATGTCCAGCACCGGCGTCCCATCGATCGCATCAAGTCCCCTCACGACAAGCCGGTTTCCGTCCCTCTCGACAATCTCAACAACGGTTATCCCGATCGGGTTTGGTCGGCGTGGCGTGCAGAGCGCAAATATCCCGATGTATGGCATGTCAGCCCGTCCCTTCGGATGCGTTTTCATCCTCACAACACCTGCCACCCGGTGCAGGAAGAAGACGATCACGGCATGGGAAAACTCATCAAGCCCATCGAGCGCATCTGTGTACTGCGTCTCTAAAACGACCTCGGATACTACATCATCCCATCTGTCACCAGAAACGAAAACCTTTACCGGCGATCTCACGACCCCGATCTTTCTCACTGAAAATCTCCCAAATGCATCCGCAATCATCCGGTCGTGATCGAAAGCCAGTTTCGGGATCTGATCCGGGGCAAACAGCACTGCATCGGAAGCATCGGTACCGGCAGAGAGCGTGCCTGATCCTGCCGCAAGGTAACATGCCGAGACGGTATGTCCACGCGGGTCTCTCCCGGGATCCGAATATATGCCAACCAGTTCTTTAATCTCGATATCAAGCCCGGTCTCTTCCTTTGCCTCCCTCTTTGCAGCCGCCTCAACAGTCTCTCCTATCTCGACAAATCCGCCGGGAAGCGCGTAGTTGCCCTTGAACGGGTCATTCTTCCGCCTGATCAGCACGATCTTCTGCTGGTACTCGATTATGATATCCACGGTGAGCGCTGGTGTTTTTATCATTTTAATACATCCGAAACAGTAACTACTCAGGTATGTTGATTGGTCTCCTGATTGCGATACTGTACTTTCTGGCAAGAAAAATGACCGCGGAATACGGAGTATCGCCGAAGGCCGGGTGCAGAGGAACGCGGAGCATTTAACCATTTATTTNNCGGTTAAATTCCCTGTTTGGTTCCAGTATGTCCCGGATCCGGTAGTGTCGGTATAGGTGAGGTCTCATGATAGTGTTTTAGGTATCTGGGTAGTTATCCGAAGTATTCCTAATACGTCGAGAGGTACAGTACCAGGAGCGAGAGGAGCGCCATTACAAGGAGGATCGCCACCACCTTCTCTTCCTTCGCAATCATCTATCCGCCCTCCGGCTGCAGCACGATGAGGCGCCCGATCTCCTCTGCTTTGTACGTGCGCCCCCCGGCAGCGAGCAATCGGATCAGCATCTCCTTTATGACTTTTATCGAATCCGGATCACGGTAGCCATGATCGACCACGATCCTGCCATCGCTGGCGCTGATGTCGATATGCTCAACGATGTGCATCGTCTCGTACAGGTGCTTCAGGCGTTTCAGGAAATCCGGATGCGCATCTCCGGCGGCATCGGCATCCTTCATGCCCTGCTCCATGACGATCGTATCCAGCGGTATCCGGTTGGCAAGCAGGTCCTCAAACTCATGCCTGTGTATCGTGACCATGTTGTAGTCCGAGTCTATATGCAGATCGACCATAGTCTGCCAGAAGTCCGGTTTTGCCTCCATCTCGCACGATGCCCTGCGCAAATTCCCGAAATGGTGTGACAGGTCATTGTATGCCGCATCCGCGCTGTCCCTCCGCTGCATATCCATGCGTATCGACCTCGTCCTCCTGTTGACCCTGCTGACCCCGAGATGCTTCTGCTTTGCGAGAAACAACCCGACCATTCCGGATAAAACCTCATTTAAAAATATGCTTCTTCCGGTAATCACGGCAATGGCAGTCTTCGGTGCGATATCGTTATCATATTCCATAATTATGGCGGTCTGCCAGCCACATTCCTTCCATCTACGGTTGAGATGGTCGACCAGCTCGGATACTCTGTTGATGATGAGTGGATCGATGATGTCATCCAGCATATCAGGATCGACCAGGACGTCTTTCGTGCATTTCAAGAACCATTCGAACATCGGATAATCGATCATTGCACAGAAACCGTCTTCGATGAGCAGTTCACGCGGGGAATGGTACTGGTCATCCAGATTCGCGCGGCGTGCCTCATCAAGCGACCCGTGATGCTGGATCATGAGATCGGCAAACTCGATTATATCCCGCACCGCCGCGCTGAGGTTGCCGCCGTGCTGCTCGATCAGCGGTTCGATCTGTTTCAGATGATCCGATTCGATAGAGATGTTTTTTCTTACTATCATGCGTGACCACTGTCTGCGGAGTATTATCAGACTACTATGTTATAAT
>DASC01000170.1 GCA_002503595.1 Candidatus Methanogaster sp. UBA203
CCCTCTGATTTGGAGCGGATACATCAAGAGCTTATCGTGATATTGCTTCACTGCAAGCATCGGAAGAGTGTCTATCGAGGCTGATTTGTTTGATGCTGTTGTGTGATAGTGAGTCCACCCGAATGGAGGTACTACAATGAACAAACAAAAGCGCGTTGAACCAATTCCAGAAGAATTCGCCAGTTACGAAGAGGCAGCCGAGTTCTGGGACACCCATGATACGACAGACTACCCGGATGCTTTCCAGACTGTAGACGTGGAGACTACATTCAGAGGTCGTTACTACGAAATTGAGATTGAAGCGGATGTGGCTGAAGTGCTTCAGGCGCACGCCCGGCAGAAAGGCGTCACGGTCAGCAATCTTGCAAGTGATCTTCTCCGCCAACAGCTTGCGACCGCGTAACCACGACCCCCACTCCCACGATTGTGGCACCAGCCTCACAAGAATCGTTTAGCACAATCACCCCACCCCATCGCCTCCACTCCAATTCGACCAGCACCCCATCGCCCCCCGCCTGCCACACCTCCACAAACCATCCCCGCCGCCGCATCCGAACCCGGGAATCGCCGCACAAAGCCAGAGTCACACAAGCACCCGCAGGAGCGACCAATCACGAACAGATCAGGGCAGAGTACCTAGGCGAGATTGTGGCTGGCGGACCTGCAACGCTTGAGGGACTGCCCGGCGCAAATACGCGAAGGGCGCGGATAGTGGATGAAGCCAAGCGAACCCCCAAAAGATGCCGTGGCAATGGTAATTGAGGCAAACCGTGAACTGACGCCACCATCTTGCCCACCCCTTTCCTACCGCCGCATCTACCAGCACCCGGCCCCCACCCGCGGATGCCTGCGAATTCGTTTGGAGATGTGGCATGGCGGAGGCATCACCATAATCTTCGACTGTGCCGACCAAAGATATATGAGAAACGTAAAGAATGTATTACTGGGTGTAAGAATGTATGCAAACATATCGAAAGTGACATTCGATGGGCAGATAACCATCCCCGCAGAGATCCGAAGAAAGAAAAAGATAGAAGCGGGTTGCAATCTCTTATTCATCGATGTAGAGGGTGCCATCATCATAAAGAAAATGGACGAATCGAAGAAAACGTTCGATGTCTTTGATGAGCGGACAAAGGAGCTGAATCTATCGCTTTCTGAACTAAACGATCTGGTTGATCTGGAAAAGCAGCACACATGGGATGAAAAATATGCTAAAGGTGATGATTGATACAAATATCTTCATTTCAGGACTATTTTTCAGTGGAAAGCCAAGAAAAGTTTTAATTCAAGCTCTTGATGATAAAATATGTCTTATATTACCAGAAGCTGTGGTACATGAGACGGAACGTGTTATATCTAAGAAATTTTCCGATTCTAAGCAGTTACCAAAAGCAATGACGTTATTTTATACAATCATTTCAAAATCAGAGGTTATAGAACGAGAAAAATATCGAGAGATGGTAAGTGTTGCATTGAACGATTTGAGTATACGTGATGTAAAAGATGCTCCGATACTCGCATGTGCACTGTTTTATTCTCCGGATTGCTTCATAACTGGCGACAAAGACTTTGATCCGTTGAAAGGGAAGGTTAAATTTAACATCCTTAGTGTTAGTGACTATTTATCAGGATGATTTGGTATATTGTTGAAACTCTTCCGGCTAAGTATGAGCTTCGGATACCCGAAACCAAGCAGACTGAAACCTTAGCGATCTGCTCATTTGCCCCAGAATGGATCATCCTTTCGTTTGATCTCCATAAACTCTGAAAACGTCTCGATCTCATCAGGAGACAGTATATTAGACAGTTCTTGCTCAACCATCTTTGCATGTTGTTCAGGGATGTCTACAAAGAGCGTATCGCCTTCCTTGATCTGCCGCCCGACCGTGGGACCTTCGATTGCGAGAGCGACCTCGTCACGGTATCTCGCCTCACGCAAGGACTCTCCACGCTCCTGAATCCCTTTTATAGTCCCGACCTGTGTACCATCGGCACGCATGACCGCAACCCCGGTCCTGACCACGCCGCCAATGACGCGCACACCGACGACCGCGGGATTGTTCTGCCTGAAGACACACCCATCCAGAAGCTTGAACTGTCCAGGTCTGATCACTGCCTCTGAGAGCTTCTTCTCAACGAGTTCCTTCTCAGTTGATGTCCAGTCCTGATAATCCTCAAGCAACCGGTAGATCACATCGCTCTGGAACAGTCTCGTGCCCGATTTCTTAAGCTCCTCCCTGGCATCGGGCAGTGCATCGACACGAAACCCAATAATCGTCCTGTTCAGGGGATTGTTGCTCGTCTCTGCCTCGATTACATCTCTTCTCGAGATATCGCCGATCTTGGCAACCCTGATCGGTACGCCGGCATTCGTTAATTCATAGGTCACTGCTTCGAGCGATCCTATGGTATCGGCACATACGACAACACCATCCGAATCGGTCTTTATCTGCGCTGCACTGATCTCGCTCTCTATCTCGCTAACGATCTCATCGACGTTGCCAGACACAACCCGGATCGTCGATCCCGCGATGGCGTGTTCCAGATTCGGTGCTGCGATCTTGATGCCAGCCGCGGCTGTCAGATGCTTCACGTGGTCGAACGCCTCGTTTGACCAGATCTCGGTCATCGGCTTTGGTTTGAGGAGCGCACGAACCTTTGTTGTGATAACCGGCTGCCCACCGACCACGATCGTATCGCCGACCGAGAGCTCGCCATCATAGAGGATCGCATCGACGGTCGTCCCGAAACCGCGGGTCTCGTCGACCTCGAGAACCGTACAAACTCCTGCTTCGGTTGTGCTGACCTGCAGATCCTCTTCGAGGAAACGCTGCGCAAGACCTAACAGGACCATCAGCAGGTCAGGGACACCTTCACCTGTCTTTGCACTTATCGGAATCACGCTGATGGTTGTCTTGAAATCAGATATGTGGTCGTATCTATCTGCGCTGAACCCGTATTCGTAGAGTTTTCCGATCAGTTCGTACAGTCTGTGGTCGAGTTCCTGCTGCACATGCGCCACCTGCTTCTTGTACCCTTGAATAAACGGTATGCCCTCGTGGGTCTGCCAGCCATGTATGCGGTCGATCTTGTTCGCTACGACCACGAAAGGGGTCTTGAATCGCTTCAGTATGTTTAAGGATTCGATGCTCTGTGGCAGGAATCCTTCGCCTATATCGACGATCAGGACTGCAAGATCCGCAAGCGCGCCACCGCGGCTCCGAAGCGTTGTGAATGCATGGTGCCCGGGAGTGTCGATAAAAAGCAATCCCGGAACGACGAACTTTCCTGAAAAGATCGGCCCACATGCGCTTGCTATCGCATCGATCGGCACCTCGGTCGCGCCGATGTGCTGGGTGATCGCACCGGATTCCATATCTACGATCGTGCTGCCTCTGATTCTGTCGAGCAGCGTGGTCTTCCCGTGATCCACGTGCCCGAGCACGCACACGATTGGGGTTCTAAGCGTCATGATTGGAGGATGTTTATTATCCATTCTTCTGGATGTTCATAAACCTTGTTCATCTGCGGGCACTCGCGAGCCGTCACGGGATAATATGGGCATCCGGATCGGGGGGAGTTGTTCTTTCTGTGGCAGCGCCAATCACAACAACTCTATTCAGATGTCGAGTAACATACCCCGGGTAGTTACAAAAGTCTCAGAGATCGCCCTGCTAAAAAAGATGTGTTGCAGACGCTTTGAAGATGATGCATACACGAGTGCCTGGTGCAAGTTGCATGTCCTCATACGACCGCTTTGTCAGCGCAACCACAAAGGGAAGACCCACATCGACTACAGCCCTGATAATCCCGCCCATATCCTTAACCTCTACGATCTCTCCGGCAAATGAGTTTCTCGCGCTTGAATCGATCTCTTTTTTCGAGATCAGTATGTCTTCGGGTCTGATCGAGACAGAAACGTCTCCCGATTTCACGGTGCTTGAGACCACCGAAATCCCATCGACACAAACCTCGGAGATGCCATCATGAACGACCGATCTTCCGCGGAATAGATTCGCAACACCCACAAAGTCTGCGATGAATTTGGAATTGGGTCTTCTGAAGACCTCATCAGGTGTACCCACCTGGATGATCCGTCCACCGCACATCACAGCGATCCGGTCACCGAGAGCGAACGCCTCTTCAAAGCTGTGTGTTACATGGATCGTTGTGGTCCCTATGAGTTTGTGTATCCGCGCCAGTTCCGCCCTGAGCCGCTCGGTTGTGCGAGAATCCAGCGCGGATAATGGCTCATCTAACAGCAGCACCTTTGGCTCCGTCACAACCGCTCGAGCGATTGCGATTCTCTGCTTCTCCCCCCCGCTGAGCGTACCCGGATACCTGCGGAGTAGATGCGAGACTCCAAGAAGATCTGTAATTTCATCCACTTTTGCTTTGATCTCGCTTTTACCAACCTTTTTCTGACGCAGCCCAAATCCAATGTTTCCCGCCACAGTCAGGTGCGGAAAGAGCATATAATCCTGGTAGACCATGCTGATCCGCCGGTCCTTCGGCAGAATGTTCGTTACATCCGCCCCGTTCAGAAATACTCTGCCGCTATCCGGGCGGTAGATGCCTGCAATCGTCTCGATGAGGATCGTCTTTCCTGCACCGGTCGGACCGAGTATGATGAAGTATTCTCCTTCATCGATCTGCAGGGTCGCGTCATCCAGCTTGAATTCGCCAAGGTCCTTGGATACATTCTCAATTCGTATCATTTACATCACAGTTACCCCATTTTTAGTCTCCAAACATCTTCTCAAAGATCGTTACATACTTCTCAGGACAGAATTCTTCAGCCACATTGGTGCACCACACCTTTCCAGCCGTTGTGAGCGCAATCTTCGATCCATCAGACTCTATCAAGCCTCTCCTCTCAAGACTCTCTATCTGCTCCGGAAATACGTCTGTAAGTTCCACACCAAAGAGTTCCCAAAACGCATTCTTGCTTACTTCGATTGAATGAAGCCCCCATATCATATATTTGTGCATCAGCTCCTCTGCAGTGAGCTTCGCACAGATGTTGACCGGGAATTCCGCGTTCGCACTCTCGATCTTCTCGATATATCGATTTATGCCCCTCACATTCCCGTACAGGTATGCGCCGAGAAATCCTCCGCCAGAGGTTCCGAGTGCGAGACAGTCCTGACTCCCAAAACGCATCCTCGCGTAAAGATGTTCTTTCTCTGGCAATACGAAGTGAACGAGATTCTGCTGCCGATATCCCGCGTTTTCCAGCTCATTAATCGCAAGAAGATACATATCAATCTCGGTCTGATCACCGGATCTTGGAGGTATCTCGCCTGTCGCAATCTGCTTTGCAAACGCTGTTCCTCTGGCAACAAACAATGGATTCGGGCTGATGCTCTCAAGTTCCAGTTCCGCTGCCTGACGTAAATCCATCTTCCAATCGTCCATGCTCTGTCCCGGGAGGTTGTACATCAGATCGATATCAATGTTCTCGAACCCGATCTCCTGTGCGGCACGGATCACAGAGATAACTTCCGATCTCGTGTCTGTTAGTGTGAGAATATTCCGTATGGAGTCTTTGAATGTCTGTACGCCAAAACTCAGCCTATTAACGCCATTTTCGTAGAGCGCTTCCAGTTTACCCCCTTCAGCGTTGTGCGTGGTTGTTTCCACAGTGATTTCCGCATCACTTCTGATCTTGAATCGCTCCTTCAAGAGTGATAAGAGGTCTGTTAGTTGTTCCGTTCGAAGTGAAGTCGGAGTTCCGCCCCCGATGTAGATCGATGCAAAAGAGCTGGATCGGATGTATTCAGTATCAGAATACCTCACGATCTCCTTCTTGAGCGCGTCCAGATACCTGTTAGCCTGTGTTTCCTCCAATAAACCTCGGTAGAAGCAGCAAAAATTACACAACGAGTCGCAGAATGGAATGTGCACGTACAGTGAACTTGTTTTATGCCTGGTACCTTCTTCGGCTATGAACTTAATCATATCTTCTTTATCGTCCTTGTTTTTTCTCAAAAATAGTGGATACGAGCCCAAAGGACATAATATCTCGAAACCTTTTCTTTTGCTGTACATATTGTATATCATATTACTGCACCTTGTATGGTAATGCGAAGTGTTAAGGATTGCGTGATCGTTGTCTGGTACGGATGTTGTAACCTCTTGCGATACGTTTTGATACTTGGCCTATCACGTGTTGCCGCTTTATACAACCACGACTTATTGAGCATGTTCTTGGTCCCGCCCGAAGGGCATTTCTTACTCGCAAACTTTTCGCAAAAGTTTGATGGCAACGCCTTTGCTCCGCTATCGCTCCGCATTCAAAAACCGATCTCCGACCCGAAGGGCAGTTTTTACTCGATTTTTTGTGAAAAAATCGTGTGGAAGAAGCGTATGAAAAAAATCGTCAGTACAGATGAGTAACACCGCCACGCCGTTCAAAGATGTATAAGGATACAAACGATATGATGATCAAAATGACTGCAGCAGCCATTGCAAGATCGAGATCGCCGCAGGACATATTCAGATACAGCGATATCGGCAGGGTCTCGGTCTTCATCCGTGTTGCACCAGCGACCATCAGGGCTGCCCCAAACTCCCCGATCCCTTTCGACCATGTTATGATCCCTCCAGCCATAAGTCCGTTCTTTGACATTGGAAGCGTTGTCTGCAGGAACGCCTGCATCGGAGTGCATCCAAGCGTCTGAGCAACGTTTTCGTACCTCGGACTGATCCCTTCAAACGTTGAACGCATGATCCGCAGCATAAACGATATATTAACAGCAAATTGTGCGATGATGATCCCGAGCGGCGTGAATACGAATTTTAGTCCGAAATCCGAAAGCCAGTCTCCGAATGAGGTCGTGCCAAAGAGGAGCAGAAGCCCAACCCCTGCCACGAGAGGTGGTAGTGCAAGCGGCAGATCCAGTATAGTACTGATGAGCGTCTTCCCGAAAAAATCATACCGTGCAAGCGAGTATGATGCCGGTATCGAGACCGCGATACAGATCAGCGTGGATATTGCGGATGTGAGCAAACTCAATTTTATCGCAAATCCAATCTCCTGTGATGCGATACTCGTAAGCAGGATATGCGGGCTCGTATGTGTAAGAATACATGCGATTAGCGATAGGATAAAGATGGTCAGGAGCAGTGCAATCGAGACGGTGAGAATCCCGAACTTCGAGTTCAACATTTACTTAAAGATCCTTTTAGTGCTCGCGGGGTCTTTTCCTTAACCTCATCGATGTGCTGATCATGCACCCATCCGCTCTGTATATCGGCTCTGTGATCGAACTGATGTACGAAAGGCTTGATATCCAGAAGCGGCGTCCCATTTAGGATGTCAACATCGCAAATCTCCAGCATGTTACCTCTAACGTTCTCCAGTCTGACAATAGAGATTCCGATATGATTCGGTCGTCTCGGATGCCTTATCGAAAAGATTCCTTTCTCAACACCTCCTCCTATAAATGGTTTTGAGATCAAGGAATAACCGTTCGCAAGATGAAAATGATAAAGGAGGATCAGATGGGAGAATCCGCCGATGTCCCTAAGTCCATCAGAATATTCCGGGAATACCTCCACCTCGCCTCTCGCTCCATCTGCGAAGACGCCCTGAATTGGCGTATCCGCCGGATCGGTGAATGGTGAATGTATGACCCCGATTGGGGTGTATCTTATGTTGGTCATTACTGTCCGTCTCCGTATTTTTCATCGGGATATGCTGTGAAACCATGTTTCTCAAAGATCGCTTTTCCTTCTGGGGACGCAACAAAATCCACAAATTTCCTTGCGGTATTCTTCTGTTCGGAAAACGTGAGCGTGCCGATCGGGATGATCTTTATGATGTTCTGTTCGCGGGGTATCTCCACCATCTCCATCTTTTCACTGTTCACGACCAGATCCTCCCAGATTATTGATGCGTCTGCCTGTTTCATGGACGTATAAACCACGAGTTCGTTCACGGTCGCGCCGCGGGCGATGGTATTGTTCTCCACGGCCTCGTAGATTCCGTTCTTCTCGAGTATCTTATTCCCCAGTTTTCCGATCGCTGCTGCCTTCGGGTCCCCGAGTATGACCGTAACTCCGGGCTCTGCAAGATCGTCCAGGGAAGTTATGCCCGCAGGATTTCCTTCCGGTACCGCTATTACCGGCACATGGTATGCGACACGCTGCTCATAATCGGTGATTCCTTTCTCCTTTGCAATATCAAAGTAATATGTTGCTCCGGGCATGTAGCCGTCCCCCTTCTGCGTCAGTTCCATCTGGGAAAGGAGCGTATTTGAGCCAGCGTAGTTGTACTTTATTGATATGCCATATTCCCCTTCAAAGAGCGAACCGATCTCATCCATCGGCTTTCTCATCCCTGCACCGCAGTAAACAATGAGTGAATGTGGTTCTTCTGTCACCGGGTGCCTAAGTTCCCCGGAGGTTCCATCAGTCGTTATATCAGGTTCCTGCGCCTCTTCAATGCATCCGAGTGCGATTGCACTGCAAAACAGAATTGCAACCATGAATATTGCTGTTCTTTTCATTATGGGTCCCTCGGTTATGGTCGTGCATCACTATCACGGCATGAGTGTATTATAGCGTTTACGAAACCGGTATAAATACATTTCGGGCTTAAATGCGATAAAGTCAAATAAAAATAGTTGATCGGGATATCTCGATCGGGAATTACGTGGCGCCCGACACCAACCCGTGTTCCTGCCGGAACACCAGCCACAGACCGCACACCACAAATCAGAGACTGGATACTACAGTAAAAATCCGGAATCCATGAAATCTGTGTTAATCAATGGATAAAAGTCGTATCAGCCACTGATTATACTTCACACCGCCACAACTTGAGCTTTTTCAAATCTCTGAAACCGTAATGTGAGCAAAGAGTCAAGTTCTTCTTTGTAGGTGGTGTCCGTCTGGTTCAGGCAGTTGATGATGGCGTTTTTGAAATCCTTAAACTCGGAATAATATTTCGAATACAAACACTGTTTCTTAACGAATTTCCATAGTCGCTCAATGAGATTTAAATTGGGTGAGTACGG
>DASC01000029.1 GCA_002503595.1 Candidatus Methanogaster sp. UBA203
GAAATAGACACTTGGTCCGGTTCGTTCGACTGTTATCAGGAGTTCTTCGAAACCTGTGTTTGATTTTGAATCGGTTGCAACGACTCTGATTGTGTGCTTGCCCATCGTGAGGGAGTTTGTTGTTACGGTGTACGTTCCGGCTTGGTTTTGGGATTCGAGTGTTATTCCGTCAAGCATTATTTTTATCGAGGTGACTCCGCTGGGGTCGTTTGCCCCATAAGTTATCTCTACTTTTTCGCCTTCTTCGAGGAGTTCGTTGTTGTTCTGGTCGATGATGGCTGGCTTATCGATGCGTATCGCAGGTGGGGCGACGTCCGCGGTGGTCAGGTGCGCGGTTATCGATTCTGCAACTCCGGATGTGACGTGTACTGAGGTCAGCCACTCTTTGCATCCATATTTTTCTAATTTGAGTGTGTGTGAGCCGGGAGAGACGTCTGGGATTGTTGCTGGGGTTGTGCCTTTGTATGCGCCGTCGAGATAGATGTCCGCGCCGGATGGATATGATTTGATGTCGATATAGCCGATTTCTGGTGTTAGATCTTCAGCTATAACTGCTGTGCAGTATCTATCGTCACCAGATAGATGATTCCCAATCCAAACGATGGCATCATTGTCTACGGTAGTATAATCAGTAATGTCTGTGTAAACTTCGCCACCTGGACCTCTTGCACTACTACCGACGCCCAGTTTCAAAGTTGCTACAACGTCCTGTGTACTGCCTGTCTGCGATATTCCCATAGGGTCTGTGTACGATATCCCGCTACTTGCAAAGCAGTGCTGGTCATCTACCGCAGTACCGAAGTGCTGGGCGATATAGTTTTTTGCATTGTCTGATATTGTTATTGCAACCTCCGTTGTGTTATTCTCCTGCGCAATAGCTGGCATGGCAGCTATGCACAGGCATACGATGCATATTGCAACGAGTTTGCTTGTATTCATCTTCTGATCCCTCCTGTTAGTTCTTGAACGTAACTACTCACCCCACCACCCGCTCCACCACCATCCCTGCGCCCTCAATCCACCGCATTCTGCACCCTCCGGCATCCACAAGACCAGTAAACGCCCGGTGCACGATATCCCTCGCCTCGCCACTCTCCGAAACAGCATCCCCGAAGAGCACATAATCCTTCCCATCCGCCCACGTCGCCCCATGAATCACTCCATCATTCCCAGAGCTATCGTGCAGAACGCTCCCGGACCCCTCATCGAAATGCCATTCCGCCACAAGCCCATCATCAGCCCCCTGCGCCTGCATACCTGCGGGCAGCCCCGCAAGTGTGATCACAAGCGACACCCAGACAGTGATCCCGATTCTACGCATCCGCAATCACCTCTCGTATCGCGAGCAGATCCAGACTCGACTGCGGCAGTATCGTCTTCCTGAGCGGGTCAACGAAGAGTATGTTCTTCTTGACCAGAAATGCCTTGGATATCTCATCCACTTCGTTCATATCGATTGTTTCACGATCAACAAACTTCTTCAATGATTCAACTAATTTCTCATAACTTACACTGTATTTTGTATCTTCTATGATTATCTCGCCGCCCAGCTCGTTGATTCTCTTGAGTATCGTTTCTATCTCGCCAGTTCTGAGTACAAGCATCTCCCTCGCTTTCTCTTCCCTGTTTTCGTAGTTCATAAGTTCGATTAGATATACTGGCTTGCCACCACAGTACTCCCACGCAATCGCATTCTCATCATCAGTGAAACCATGCTTCTCCAGAAACGCGGCTGTCGTCTCATAATCAAAATCATCCACCAGCAGATACCTGCACCTGCCTTCGAGCATCGCCTCGCTATGAACATCCTCAATGAAGAGCGAGTCAGATGAAATTGCAAATACGTGTGCTAGGTGTAATTCCTTGGTTAATCGGATAAAAAAGTTAAAAAGTTTGTAAATCAGCAAATCATCTACTTTCAGGTCACCTATCACTTGCAACTCGTCAATCACCAGTACAGGAGGGTAACCATCTTTGTAAAAAGCTCTGAGAACTGTTTCTATGTAAACAAAAGCATCTTCTACCTCCTTTTCCTTGAATAACTTTAAGAACATGTCCTTTGGTATTGGAATTCCGGAGTAGCTCTCTGGCAGAACATTCGCTACGGGTTTGAGAAACTCTTTTATTCTTTTATATCTTGCAGCGTGTTCTACGTCAAAGAGAACTTTTATAAATTCGTCGTAGTTGCTGATGAACCGCCCCCTCAGATTTATGTAAAACACTTTCTGACTTTCCGGAAGGTTTTTTATCAGATTATTGATAAGTTCCGTCTTCCCGCTGTTTATCGGTCCGTAGATGAAGGTGATTAATGTCGGGTCTGTGCTGAGTATCCTCGCAAGCTCCATCGTTTCCTTCTCGCGGTCGTGAAATTCAATTCTCTTCATGCTCTTCTCCTCCATAGATATATCGCAAACAATATCATGCCCGCAGCCACCACACCGAATCCCGGCACCCGGTTCTCCAGCTCTCCAGAGTTAAGAGTCGTTGCAGGAGGTTCTGGCTCCACAACCAGTGTAAGCGTCTCGTACCCTGTCGGGGACTTTGGGCTGCCCTCGAACATGTAGTACACCTCGCTTTCGATCTCATGCGTTCCGACCTCGTTGCCTGTGAGGCGCACCTCGATCGACCGCACATTATCGCCGGATTCGATGGTCTGGGTGCAGGTGTAGATTCCGGATCCGGCTTTCGCGAATGAACTGCTGGTAACCGAGACGCCAGACGTAGGCTTTAAGATCAACTGAACTGTCATCCGGGGGTTTCCGATCGGGTTGACTGCTG
>DASC01000024.1 GCA_002503595.1 Candidatus Methanogaster sp. UBA203
GAAGACGAAGCAAGCGCACGCATCCTCGCAGACCTGCTGCACGGAAGAGCAGGTGCGCTTGCGGATCTTCGCAGCATCATATCAGGAAGAGACGTCGCGGTGTGCGGGAATGCGCCATCGCTTGCATCAGAGATCGATTCGATCATGCCTGGGCATCTCGTCATCGCGGCAGATGGTGCAACGACCGTCCTGATAGCGAACCGGGCGATTCCGGATGTGATCGTGACCGATCTGGACGGAACAATCGAGGACATTATCTCTGCAAGCGAAAAAGGGTCCTTCGTGGTGGTTCATGCGCACGGCGACAACATCCCCACGGTCCGGTCGGTTGTGCCGCTGCTTTCAGGGAGGGTGCTTGGCACGACACAGTCAGAGCCGTTTGACGATATCCACAACTTCGGCGGCTTCTCTGACGGGGATCGGTGCGTCTTCCTCGCAAAAGCATCTGGTGCTGCAAGTGTAACGCTCTTCGGATTCGATTACGACGATCCGGATGTAAATGATGTTAAAAAGAAAAAACTGGGATGGGCAAAGCGTCTGATCGAGGATTATTTATGAGCACGGGTATGAGCATGATGATTGCGGGTCATCCAGTATCTAAGGGAGTAGCTTCCGGCGAGATTCTGATCTCTGAGACGCCGATATCATTTCTTGGTGGAATCGATCCAGATACCGGCGAGATCATAGAGAAGAACCATCCGAAGAAGGGTGTTTCGATTGCAGACCGTGTTTTCCTCTTTCCCCACGGAAAGGGATCGACTGTTGGGTCGTACATAATCTACAGTCTTAAGAAGAACGGTGTAGCCCCGTGCGCCATGATCAACCTCGCATCCGAGACGATTGTTGCTGTGGGCGCGATCATATCCGATATCCCGCTCGTGGACCGTCTCAACGAGGATCCGTTCACAGTCTTTCATGACGGCGATCTTGTGGAGGTGGACGGGACCCTGGGTTATGTGACCTGGAAGTGAGCACAGGCACTGTCTGAAAATCAAGTGATTTATCACCGCGGAGGACGCAAGAGTTTCGAGATCGTTTCAATCCTCTGCGTGGCTCTGCGCACTCTGCGGTAACGGCTCTGCCGTCGACGCTTGCGTTAGAATTTAATGGCATGGCGATTTCACTGGAAGCATCCATGACCCTCCGGTCACCCATGAGCATGAAAATGTGCCACCTATTTTCGCAGCAAATCGACAGTGCCGTGAGCACGCCATGCAAGGCGACAACCCGGCTGACGACATAGGTATTTATATCATGACATGGAAACACAGAAATAATCGATTGCCTGCGTTTAATGCGCATCGGAGGGAATAGTATCACGTACCTCAAGACTCACATATCCGGTGGAACTCTGCTGGTCGCAGTATGCGATCAAGAGTTGATCGGGCAGACATTCAGCGACGGTACGCTGACGCTGGAGGTCTCTGAGTTCTTCTATAAAGGCGAGATAGTATCCCTGCTCGATGTCGGAAATGCGCTTGAAGATGCGGCGATCGCAAATATTGTTGGCAAGCGGTCTATCGCGCATGCACTCGAACATGGTTTTATAAGCGAAGACAATATCATTGTAATCGATGGCATGCCACATGCACAGACGGTGACGATGCCAGCTTCGCCACAGGCACCTTAGACATTATAGATGGGACAGGACGTGTTTGATATAGGAAAAGACGACGAAACTACCGAAACAACATCCGATGTAACGATTCCAAGTGAAAATATTGCCATCTGGGATGAAGTGGGGTTAGTAAATGCAGTTATAGCGAAACACAAGCAATTTCTCGACACCTACAAGAGTGAGTTTGTAGATATCGATTCCCATGTGTCGAAACTCAAAGAATCGTCCAGCGAGGAGAAGCGGGAGCGAGACGAGATCAACGAAAGCGTTGCCGAACTAAAGGAGAAGCGGCAACTGCTGTACCACCAGATAAAGCAATCCAGGATCGAGATGTTCGATCTGATCAACATCAACCGGGATGTGCGGAAGAACGAGCAGGAGATGGCACAGCTGCAGAAGGAGATCGAAGCACTGGACTGGAGACTTCAGACGACGGTCATGGGAATCCAGAAAGAGCGCGAGATCGTCGAAAAGATCAAAAAACTCTCTGCACAGATCGAAGAGGTGGATGATGTGAGACCTTCCGACGAAACCGGCGAACAGATCAAACAGTTGTCCACACAGATAAAAGAGATGACAGAAGAGGCCGATAGATGCCACAATGAACTTGTTGGCATCGCGGATAAGTCCCAGGAGCATCATGGCTCATTTATTGAATATGCCGAGCAGTTAAAGGGGACGCGTGGACGCTACATCTGGCTGCAAAGCCGGATCAAAAGCCACGAGAGTGCGGTTAGCTACTGGGAAGGTAAACAGGGAGGGATGCAGTTAGAGATTGCGGCAGGAGATGGTGATGATGACTGAGGCGTCCGGTGAACTTAAAAGTATGACTGAAAAGGAGTTAAAAAGTAATATCGAAGGTCTTAAGCGCCAACTAAATAATTTAAATACCGAAATAAGGAAATCCATCGGTGAAATTAAATTGCACCGGGAAACGGTAACCAAACTGCGAGAGAAACGCGATGAACTGAATGCATACGTAAAAGAATGTGTAAAAAAGGCGCATGTTTGCAGAAAGGATAGGGATGATGCCAATCAGAAGATTGCCGATCTGAAAAAACTCAGGAAGGACGCGCAGGATCAGATAAGCCAGAAGTGGGAACAATTGAACCAGGTGAAGGACAAACGCGACAAATCCAACGCAATAGCGAAGATGCGCACTACAAGTCTCGAAAAAGCTTATGCGCATGAATTGTATGTGTTCACTCACGCAGATATCCCGCTGAAACATGAAATAGGTGCTTATGAGCGGTTAAAAGACCTCGGCAAGCGGCTGAACGCGAGCAGGGAAGCGGATAAGATTCACACAGAACTTGTTCCGATGTACACGCGGGTAAAAGAACTGCGCAAGACCGCCGATGCGGTACACCAATCCATCCAGAGCCTTGCAGATGAATCGCAGCAACACCACGACAAGTTGCTCGGTATATACGCGGAGCTCGATACCGTTCGGAAGGAGGCGAATCAGTACCATGCGCGGCTGAAGGATGAGTACCGCATCATCGATCCCATAAGCAAATCGATCGATGCGCACAAGGCATCGGTTCCACGCCTGCGAGAGGAACTCTCCGCGCACATCGACGCGCTGAAGGATCGGCAGAAGACGGGTGGTGCGGAAGAGTGCAAGGTTGCAGTGGAAAAATTAAAGACGACTGGTCGCATGAGCCTTGAAGATCTTCGAGTGCTGATGGACAACGACGCTATCTCGTTTGACTGATAATGCAGTGCATTGCGATCGATGTTGGTGCGGGAACGCAGGATATACTGATCTACGATGACGAAAAGAGCGTTTCACAATGCTTCAAGATGGTTCTTCCGTCCCGGACCGTTATTGTGGCAGAGCGCATCAGAGATGCAACAGATCAACACAAAGATGTCTTTCTGGACGGATTTACGATGGGCGGAGGTCCGTGCGTTCGCGCAATAAAAGATCATCTGAAGGCAGGGTTGCAAGTTTACGCAACAGAAACTGCCGCAAAAACGATTTACGACGATCTTGACCGGGTGCGCAGTTTGGGGGCAGTGGTCATGCCAGATGGTGCAAAGGCAGATTCCGGCGCGATCCGCATCGAGACTGCGGATATCGATCTGCCAGCGGTTCGCGGGATGCTCGGACTATTTGGGATTGGTATGCCAGAGACGTTTGCGGTTGCTGTTCAGGATCATGGCGAGAGCACAGGAAGCAACAGAATATTCCGGTTTGAGCATCTCAAACGGCTGATACGTGCCGGCGGCGATCTACAGTCGTTTGTATATGCCAGAGAGACGATTCCTGAATACCTCACGCGTATGCATGCTGTTGCAGAGACGCTCGTAGATTTCGAGCTTGTCCTGATGGACACCGGACCTGCCGCGATATTCGGTGCGGTGCCCACCGCAGCATCGGTATCCGGCGCAAACGATCGACCTGAACCAAAGATCGTGCTCAATATTGGAAACGGGCACACGCTCTGCGCAATACTCATGGATGAGCGCGTAACAGGCGTATTCGAGCACCATACGAGACAGCTGGACCTCGGGACGCTTGATACCTACATCGATAAGCTTGCAGACGGGACGCTGACGTTTGATGAGATCTTCGAGAGCGGCGGGCATGGCTGCTACATCGAGGCGATTCCTGACACCATGCCGCAGGTGATCGTTACAGGACCGAACCGGCATATCGCGGAAGAAAGCAGGCATGACATCACGTTTGCGGCGCCGCACGGCGATATGATGCTGACCGGATGTTTCGGGCTGATCAAAGGGATGTTATCCACGAAAGGTGATCGTTAATGGTGGATCATGGGAATCGCACGCTATACGATCACAAATGCACGGTATGCGGCACTTGGATGGAGACGACTATCAAAAAAAGTAAGAAAGGGGCAAAGATCATTATGTACTTCTGTCCCGAGTGCGGATTTTCGTATAGTGTGCAGGAGTGAATGTAACGTTTCCCGCTCATAAAATATCGAAAAATCGTAACCTACTCAAGTGTATTGATTGATCCCCTGATTACGATTTTATGTTTTCTGGCAAGAAAAATAACCGCAGAGCACGCGGAGGGCGCAGAGCTTTTTTTTATCATTCTCCGCGGTCTCTGCGTGCTCCGCGGTTAAATTCCCTGATTTAGCCCCCGGGATTTTAACCACGCGGTAGTAAGCGAGTAATGACCACCGCGCTTCCAGCGTTCACCGGTATGTTGAGCACCACACGCTGCAAGCCAATCGCGTCTAAATCGGCGTCCCGTCGGTCTGTGTCAGTTCGCCGAACCTCTGCATCAACTCTTTCGTGATCGTCCCGACCGATCCATCGCCGACCGGACGCCCATCAACCGTCGTGATCGGCGCGATCTCGGCTGCGGTGCCTGTCACAAAGACCTCGTCCGCGGTGTACAGGTCAAAGAGCCCGAGATCGGTCTCTCGCATGGGATAACCGAGATCCTGTGCGATATTGATGGCTGCTGCGCGCGTGATCCCGTTCAGGTTGTTCATGACCGTTGGCGTCGAGATTGTGCCGTTTTTTATGATAAAGATGTTATCGCCGGATCCTTCCGAGATATTCCCGCGCACATCGAAGATGATCGCTTCATCGCCACCCTTCTGGTTCGCTTCGATCTTTGCGAGGATGTTGTTGAGATAATTCAGGGACTTGATATTCGGGGAGAGCGATTCCGGCGCATTCCTCCGTACCGTGACCGTGACCGCAGAAAGCCCTCTGTCATACAGATCGCCGTACATCGCGTCCCATGGCTGGCATATTATGAACACATTCGGCACCGGGCACTTTCTTGGATCGAGACCGAGATCGCCGATCCCTCTGGAGACGATCGGTCGTATGTACGCGTCCACAAGATCATTGACACGAAGCGTTTCGAGGATGGCTTGTTTCATCTCATCCTTCGAGAGCGGAATATCCAGCATGATCGCCTTCGCCGAATCATATAAGCGGTCGATGTGCTCATCCAGACAGAAGACGCGCCCGTTGTATGCACGTATGCCTTCGAAGACGCCATCGCCGTATAAAAAGCCGTGATCGTAGATCGAGGTCACTGCCTGATCCTGTGGCACGAAATCACCATTCGCATAAACCTGAAGCATATAATCACCTGCATACCGTTATCGCCGGATCGGTTATAGATGTTACGACGGTATCAGGAATACCAGAAGACCTGTGTATGGCATGGGCCCGAGTTTCTGCCGGGCACGCAGATCTGCAAACAGGTTCGCCGGTTTGATATTGTGATCTGTGCACCTGCCGGAAGGAAAATCGTTAGTGTCTCAAGAGTTCAGGATATATGGGGCGCGATTAACCAACTCACGACACCGTCAATTACCCCTCCCTGTCGGAAAGGGCTTGAGACTCGTCTCGGAAGAGATGGTCTCGTCTGGGCTATCGACAACAAGCCCCTGAACCTCCAGGTCATGCCTGAAGGCTCGTGTTCGCGCTTCTATGTTCATTGCGCCAACAAGATCGGCATTTAGCGCATAACCACACACCTCGCATAGAAACGACCTGCCATTTCGGTTGTTTCTGCTTATATGTAAGCATGTTGGGCACGTTTGCGAGGTATATCGCGGATCGATATATATCACAGCAATACCCATCTCATGCGCTTTATACTCTATAAAAGTCTGCAATTCTCTAAACGCCCAACTATTGTGCTTATACCGCTGTTTTTTTCGCACTTTGGTTCTTTTCCTGATTCCGGTCAGGTCTTCCAGACCTATCACAGACACGTTGTCCTCGATTGCGGACTCTATTACCTGTCTCGAAATAACATGATTCACGTCTCGCATAAACCGTTTTTCTCGCCCTGATTGGTGCTTTAACACCCTTGTTGCAGACCGAGTGTCTTTTTCTTGGAGTCGCTTTCGTTGTTTTAAGTATATGTTTCGGATATTCTTTATTTCGCCTCCTGTAAAGAATTTACGCCGACCATTGGTTGTGAATGTGACTGCTAAATGGTTTATACCAACATCGATACCCATAAAATTTGATGCTTGCGTTATATCTGGCTCTTCTATCTCTTTTTCACAAACCAGATGAAAATAGTAATTACCATCTTTATGTTTAACCAGTTCGGATGCCTGATACTTCCATGATCCATCGAAAAATTGTTCTGCATACCGATAATTCATGATCCCGTATTTTTGCCGACCGTCTAAAGTAGTGATACTTATTTCATCATGGTTTATCGAAAAATCCCGCCCGTAAGAAAACTTGATGTTGGTCGGTGCGAACTTCAGAAGTTGCCAATATGTCTCGCCGTTTCTTATCTGTGCTTGCAGCGTTTTGTACGCTCCGGCGGTCTGTCTTGCCACATTACAACTCATCTGTGATTTTAACCCAATCTCTGATCGGAGGTGCGCATACGTCAATTTCTGGAGTTTCATCGCACCCATTGGTTTGTTGTTTGCATGTACAACAGTGGATGCGTAATCCATCCCTTCCGTGAACTTATCGATGGTTTTCTCTATCCTGTGGTCTTCATCTGTTGTGAGTTTCAAGATAATGGTTTTCGAGACCTTCACAATGACATCTTTCACACAATACCTTATGAACTTTTCTGTGTGAATGCGTGCAATTTCTCCCCACCCTTTCGGATGGAGACTTCTTGCACAAAAGTTGAAGTGTGGAACCGTGAGAGGTTGTAATGCACAAAAGCGACCGCGTCATAACCCGGTAACTACTATGAAACCAGCCAACGCAACGATCATTGATGTCATAGACGAGACCCCATCGGTCAGATCGTTCGTCTTCGATCTCTCGCTTGAGTTCACACCGGGGCAGTACATCATGGTCTGGGTGAGGGGCGTTGACGAGGTTCCGATGTCGCTGTCAGACCACAACATGATCACGGTGCAGCGGGTGGGGGATGCGACCTCCGCGATCTTCGAACTTGCCCCCGGAGACACCGTTGGCATCAGGGGACCTTATGGCAGAGGTTTTGATATCAATAATCCCGTGCTGATCGTTGCGGGAGGGGTCGGTGCAGCACCGCTTGCCCCGCTTGCAGAGGCGGCGCACGGGATGGGGTATGATGTGCTGACACTGCTTGGCGCACGCACGCGTGATGAACTCCTGTTCCAGCGCAGGTTTGGGGATGCAGGAGAGGTCGTGGTCGCAACCGATGACGGCTCTGCCGGATTTCACGGAAGGGTCACCGATCTGCTGGATCGCAAGATGGCTGAACGATGCACACACTCCTGCGGTCCTGAGCCGATGATGTACGCGCTCCTTTCGATGCTTGATGAGCAGCAGCGCGGGACTGCACAGTTCAGTCTGCACCGGTACATCAAGTGCGGGCTTGGAATATGCGGAGCCTGCTGCATCGACCCGTCAGGCGAGCGTGCGTGCGTGGACGGACCAGTCTTTTATGGCAGCGAACTGGTCGGC
>DASC01000129.1 GCA_002503595.1 Candidatus Methanogaster sp. UBA203
GGCTGCGTAGGTGAGTAGTTACGAAGCATTTAACCATTTATTCCCCTCCGCGTCCCTCCGCGTACTCTGCGGTTAAATTCCCTGTGTGGTTACAGTATGCCCCATGTCCCAAGTAGTTCCTACATAGTGAAGTCCCCCGATAGTGGTTCAGGTACCTGAGTAGTTACAAAAAAAGTAGAATCAATAGAAGACCTTCAGCGTGATTCCAAAAATGATCCCCAGAATGATTGGCCAGTAGAGGAGTTTTGCGACTAAGTTATCCCTGTGATGGACAAAACCACTCCTGGTGTTTGACGCAAAGAGGATAGAATTGACAGATGTAGTCAAAATGGCTAAATAGAGTACGAAGTAGAAGTATTCCAGATAGATAATTCCATTGGCAGCCAGTTTCTGCCTGATAGAGACGTGTGAAACGATGAGGACAAAGAACAGTGCAGCGCAATATGCCAGAACTGCGGAGGCATTGAAGCCATATAGGGAAATCTTCGCAGTATCATGGGTTAATATCATCAGGACCGCGAAGAGTAAGAGCGCTACTACCACAAGTGGAGTCAGGTCTGCTACGAGGAGGGTCATGAAATTCCGCCTCATGCCAACGCTATAGTATAGTTCGGGAGACTCGTTATATCCGGGGGGGTTATCGACTCCAAAGGTGGTGGTGTAGCTATTCTTTCTGTAGCTGAAATAGCTATTTTCAATCTCCCAGCCTTCAAGGACGAAGTCCTGCTCCAACCCGGGTTTGCTGTCCGGATGCATCTCGGAATACGAATCAAAGTCAGGGGTAAGGATAACATTTCTGTAGAACTCGCCGGGCCAGAGTCTTATCCACACATCTTCCCGGTCGAAGGGATATTTTGAATAGTCGAATTGCTGACGCAGGACTGCTCTGAAGTACCACCCGGTAACCCCATTACCCAGGTCATAAGCTTCTTCGATCTCTATCTCCTCAGCCTCCGGAAAGATTACTCCGTGGGACACGTTGGCGGTTCTATTATCTGAATAGTCCTGCCAGATATATCCCGTCACAATCACGTTATTCGCACTTGAAAACCGCAGGGACTGGAGAAAAATTCCGGTGGGGATTCGTATAGGTTGATCCGTACTCTGTTTTACCTCATGATCCTGCAGAAGTTTGTGCATCGCAACTTCCAGACCGACTCTGTCGAATACATCGGTACCGTGGCTGCCCCCATTAGATGAGTCCTCCAGAGCAAGATGCCATATAAAACCGGTTCCAAGTGCACATAGAATAGAAAACACAATCACCACAGCCCAGAGACTGCTGGAACTGCCTTTGTCTACGCGGAAGATAAGTATGGAAAGGAAGAAGAGAAACGCCATAACAGCCAGGGCAATATGGATCAGTAAGCGACGCTGAGATGTTTTTATGCTTTCTAAGATATTATCTTCGACAAAGACCACCCCCAGTGTCCAGTTACTCGATGGGATCTGCTCATAGAAGACCCATGACGTCTTGCCGGTATGATTGACAAATATCTTTTGATGCTTGCCGGGGTTTATATTCTGAGTGATTAGCCGCAGTGTTTCATCGGTTTCCTGTAACTCTTTTATG
Source organism: Candidatus Methanogaster sp. UBA203 (assembly GCA_002503595.1). GTDB lineage: Archaea > Halobacteriota > Methanosarcinia > Methanosarcinales > Methanogasteraceae > Methanogaster_A. The sequence goes on from DASC01000129.1 coordinate 1,574, forward strand.
TCTCTGCCAAGGTACTCCCGGATCGGATGAGCAACCACAGTTCCCTTTTCCGTGAGAATAAAACCATAGCCCATGTCATCCAGATCAAGTGATGCAACCTGCCGACCCATGTCATCCAGCGAATAAACCGCGGCGATGACGCCTGCAGGGTTTTTCTCTCCGCCGGATGCATCGGCGCGATAAAAGGGGCAGGCATGCACTGCCAGTAACGTGTCGCTCGCCGTTCCAAAATAGGGGTCGATCCAGCCAGCACCTTCGTCAAGCGGTTGGTGGTACCATACGGTTCGATTCTCGATTCTATCCTTGACATCCGGCAGGGTGTAATCATAAGAATCTTCGATTTGAATCAGTTCGGGTTCCCCGCGTTTCCACACACAGTATGGGGCATAAAGGCGCATCTTTGAATCGTACTCATAAGGTACATACCCCGCGGCAACACCAAAGAGTTCCGGGTGCTCTTTCAGCGTAGCATTCAGTCTTCCAGCGACCTGATCGTTCTTCAGTTTCCCGGTACTGAGGTCATCTGCGATTGATTCGGTGATGGCTGGCAGTTCACCAAGCTTGCCGCTGATCACTCCAGTAGCACACTCAGCCTGAGCCTCTGCGTCTTCCCTGGCACGCCCGAGCATCTGATCGGCGTTGGTTATGTATGCGTGCCCGAGGAATATCATGAGCAGCAGACTTGCTATGCAGAGGAGCGAGGAGAGTGTTAGTATTAGTTTCCGGTGGTTAGCTGTCTGTTTCACTGGTATGCCTCTTTATTTGGGATTTGTTTTGTTTATTGAATTTGATACGTCGCCAAAACGTATTATCAAACACTGATCAGCGCAGAGACGGTTTTCGCAGCACTACTCCTCTCTTTGGATATCATATACTCCAGTTTCTGTGGTCAGCTACGGGGGTAGTGGGATCTCTGTTAACAATTCCACCACTATTCCATGTCCATTCATCCGCGATTCTACCGTATGACCCGCTGCTTTGATTTTTTTGGCTACCAGTGAAATCGCATCTTGATGTTTGTCGTGTACGTTTCCGGCACAGGGACAAGACCATTAGTACGATAGATCACCATACCTGTAAACTCGCATCCTGGATATGTGTCACCGTCATCCACATCCTTGCCTATCTCGTGTCCTACCACGCCTAACTGTCCGAACAAAACGTCGATTGGTCGACCTTCCCACTCAGCCCAAGAGTGCGAACCGAAGAACCAATGTTTCCCATTATCGACATTTCCCGTCTTTCCCTCACTGTCCACGATCTTGCCTCCACCCCGTACCAAGATATTTTTTCCAGATACGCTTCCCTTTGTCAGCTTGATCCCGAAGCACTCGTTTGCTATCGCAACAAACTCGTTTCGCAGGGTGGCGCAGTCACCCTCTGACCCCCATAAAGCTTTACTGCTGCTTGGCGTGTACTTAAAGTCAGTCCGCTTGTAGAAGTTTTCAATGAGCTGTCCAATAATCGCCTCTTCTGGCAGTTCTTCCGCCGCGTCTAAACCCTTGAGCAGATGTCCGTGGGATGTATGTTTCTCTTTGAAGCCTTCTATTTTTTCAGAGTCTATCTTCAACCTCTGGATAACGGTGGGCGAGTGGGTTGCGTATTTTGCTGGGTTTGACGATCGTACTGTCAATTCCTGCCGTCCTATTTGTTCGTAGCCCATCTCCTGCTCGAAGGTCTCACCCGTGGGGTGGGTGGTCATGCCACTTCCACCCTCACTCACCCGACCTGTACTCTGCTGCACCACATGCGTCAGCTCATGCGCAAGCAACTCCTTCCCGCCTCGACTCCCGGGATCGTACGCGCCCTGCCTGAAGAAGACGTCCTGCCCTGTAGTGAAAGCCCGAGCCTGAATCGACCGATTGAGCGTGTCAGATTCCGCACCGGTATGTACCTTGACCCCGCCGAAGTCCGCGCCAAACGCCTGCTCCATCGGCGCCCGAATGCCGCGTGAGAGCGGCTGCCCGCTGCCACGCGCCCGCTGGATTGCGGCTTCCAGATCCGGTGCTGCAGCTATCCCGCCGCCGGGCTCACGCTGCACTATCGACATCATCTGAAGCTCCTCTTCCTCTTCCGGGATATCCTGTCGCTGGATAGTATCGATCATCTTGCCCTGCAGAAGTTCCTCTTCCTCCTCGGGCTGTCTTTGGATCATCTTTCCTTGCAGCAGTTCTTCTTCTTCCGGCGGCGGCTGCCGCTGCACAGCCTGTCCCGGTCCTGCCGGCTGGCTCGCTGGCTGGTTGATCCGGTCCACGACCTGCCCTGCCACCCGGTCAGCTTCCTGCTCATAGACATCGCCCGGCGGGTTGATGGTAAGCTTCGCCTGTATCAGAGATCCATGATCCGCTGGCTCACGCTGAGCCGCGCCGATCCCTGAAAGCAGCTGCCCCACAGCGCGGTTTCCAATGGTACGCTGAAGCTGCAACACATCAGCAGTGGTGAGTGATTCCGGGGCTGCTGTGGCACGCTGGATGATTGCTGCCGGGTGTGTCTGCCGCGTCAGCGTCATGCTGTGAGGGCGCTGCTGCTTTGTAGAAGTTGTGGTTGTTTTCTTTGCGGTGTGTGCTGGTTGGTGTGTAAACATTGGTTTATTTTCCTTAGTATCCAGCACTCCTCAGCACTTTTGCTACCCAACGCTGACAATTGTTGAACAAAAGACTATAGTTGCCCGGGGCACTATTAGCACCTACAGCAGTTGCTATTCTAGCATCGTCTAAACCTGGGAGCGCCTGAGCATACCCCCCTGTACCTTCGTTCCATCTCAACTCGTTGTCGAAGAAACCTACATTGGTTATGGCGTTACCATTATTGATCCCTGGTATCACCTGTGGAGTATTGAAAAATATGTGCTCGTGGTACAAGCCAAGATTGAATATATTCCCTCTTCTACGCCAGACCCATGGGTTTCCCAGCCAACCCAGACCACTTAATTGACGCCTTGCCGTATATGCAGGCTGAACCACGCCGCCACCCACGTTATTTGTTACCCCGATCCCCAATCGTTGTATTGGGTCTCCTTTCAGTTTTTCAGGCTGCTTCTGAAGAGTTGCGTTTTGCTGCACCACATGCGTCAGCTCATGCGCAAGCAACTCCTTCCCGCCTCGACTCCCGGGATCGTACGCACCCTGCCTGAAGAAGACGTCCTGCCCTGTAGTGAAAGCCCGAGCCTGAATCGACCGATTGAGCAGGTCAGATTCCGCACCGGTATGTACCTTGACCCCGCCGAAGTCCGCGCCAAACGCCTGCTCCATCGGCGCCCGAATACCGCTTGCGAGCGGCTGCCCGCTGCCACGCGCCCGCTGGATTGTAGCTTCCAGATCCGGTGCTGCGGCAATCCCGCCGCCGGGCGCACGCTGCACTATCGGCATCATCTGAAGCTCATCTTCATCTTCGAGTTCCTGTCGCTGGATAGTATCGATCATCTTGCCCTGCAGAAGTTCCTCTTCCTCCTCGGGCTGTCTTTGGATCATCTTTCCTTGCAGCAGTTCTTCTTCTTCCGGCACCTCCTGCCGCTGCACAGCCTGCCCCTGACCAGCGGGCTGGTTGATCCGGTCCACGACCTGCCCTGCCACCCGGTCAGCTTCCTGCTCGTAGACATCGCCCGGCGGGTTGATGGTAAGCTTCGCCTGTATCAGAGATCCATGATCCGCTGGCTCCCGCTGAGCCACGCCGATCCCTGAAAGCAGCTGCCCCACAGCGCGGTTTCCAATGGTGCGCTGAAGCTGCAGCACATCAGCAGTGGTAAGCGATTCCGGGGCTGCTGTGGCACGCTGGATGATCGCTGCAGGATGCTGCTGCCGCGTAAGCCCGGGATCTGTCCTTCTCGAAGGTTGCTGCTGCTTTTGGGTAGCTGCAGCTGGTTTCTTCGCATTTCGTACCTGTTTGTAGTTAGTCATTCTATATTCCCCCTTATGTTCTGTTTTTGCAAGTTCTGTTCGAGGTTGCAGTGGTTACGCCACTTTTGACTGAAACCACCTCCAACAATACCCATCAGGATGTTGTTGAATTATTATCTGCGACTCCTGCGGCATTCTCTGGCGTTACGCCCGGTTTTGCGTATTCATATATGACCTCAGTCTTGTTCCAGAGTTCCGTTCTGCTATGGAGTACCTCATACCCGGACTCCTTTTTAGTCGCGGTTATGTAGAGTTTCATCTTGCAATCATTATTGGCTCGCACAGTGATTCTGCCAGTAGCTGCGTTTGTCCGGCTCTTATTCAGTTCCTGCTCCAGCTGATCAAAGTTGATACTGAATTTCGGTTCAAGCCCGGTTCCCAAACAATCGATAAACCTGACGTTTCCAATACCGGGTTTGTCTTCATCCACCATCAGCGTTATCCAGCTCACGTTACTCCTGACTGCCCAGAAGAGGGTCCCGGTTCCCGAATTATCTATCTTAATCTCCACAGGTTTGAAAGTATCCGGTTCCTCTTTATTTATACTTCTGGGATTTGGTGATAGGCGTAAATTGGCTGACAGCTCCGGATGTTTGTCCTTTTTATTGGATATATTAAACGGAATCGTCAGTAGTCTATTCTTCCACAGAACTGACCCGGTGTTGTCTATCAGGATATATGCATAATACGGCTCCCCCGGATTCGGGCTGAACTCGCTATCAGGAGTGTAGATGGTAATCACAACATTCTGCGATCCCGCCCATGTGGCATCATGCAGATATATCCAGTCCTTGTCCTCCAGCAGTTCCCACTTAAGTTTCCCGATATGCTTTATTATAGGCAGATTCCATGGCCATGCCCGGTCTATGGAATACGTATAATCGCGTTCGGAATTTAGTGACAGATCGTCGTCCTGAGCCTGAATTGACGTTACTGTCAGCTGCGGCTGCGTTGCTAAGAATATCAGGATCAGTGCAGTAAAGATGGAAATGCCGATGATGATATTCTTCGCCTTTGCTTTCTTATCTTCAATGACCTCGTGTTCCCTTAATAAAAATTTCTTCTGGTATTCAGTCTTATCGATAACAGAACTGAATGTCTTCTCCTCAAAACCGTCCTTCTCGATTACATAAGTGATCGTCTGCCCGATGTAGTCGTCATCGGTGCTGTAGTCATATCTGCCGTGCTCGTCAGACAGAACAGCAGCTATTTCGTCGTCCTGTACCGCAAGCTTGATTTTTGCAAATACAACAGGAGTATTGTTCTTTGCGTTTAAAATTATGCCGGATATCTTCATAGTGCCACCCTTAACCCATCACTCCACAATTTCATAATATCTAAACTCGACATCTATCTTCTTCTTTGACAGGTTCCTCACAACCAGCGCGTATGAGAACTCGTCACGTTCTCTCTCCACCTGCCACCTCCATTCGATGGTTGAATCCGGAGTGATCGGGATCACACTGGTCATAAAAAATCGATGTTTGGTGGACGGTTCGGTAAATTCCACCTTCGCTTCAGACCTTGGTCCTATCTCAGCAGTACCCGAACCTGCCACATTCCGCATCATGGAGATGGATACGGATCCTCTGGCGATCTGATCCCTTCCAACCATGTCGCGGTCCAGTGTTCCGGTCAGTGTTCCGGAAACATTCAGATCTCCTTTAAGGATGGTGTTTTGGGATAGTACCTCTATTCCCGGTTTCGATCCGCCAACCCCTCGCATCGTTGGCAATCCGGTGCGATCCGGATGACCTGTCGGAAGTGAAAATGCAATGCTGTTTGCTTCGATATCGCCTCCAACGTTTCCCGCGTGTATGCGATCCGCCGTATCTATAGATTCCAACAGATCTTTTTTCCGGTCAAACGTCAGCTTTGCCAGAACGATCTTTATAGGGGGTTCATCTGGCTTTGCCGGGTCATACTCGATATGCGGCTCCTCGATGATACGAGTATTCCCTTTTTCGCCTTCCCCTTCTTTAAAGTCGGTTTCGTGTTCGCTGTAGGATATGGTGAGATAGAGCGTTGCCGCCGTCGATGTAGCGAGATCAACCTCCTTTAATTGATCGACCACGATCTGCCGCCCAAGACTGTCGATAGCCATACCCATACTAACAGTCACATTCTTTTTGCCGGACTTTTCCACATGGAGGCCCTGTGCGATGCCCCACGTATGGACGTTCCTGTTGTGTACCATGAGCGCATCAACATGATACTGCTGCTCATCCTTGAAGTCAGATTCGCCCAGCAACTGCCCGGTGAAATAATTCAACCGCTTATCCGCTCTTTTTTCAGCCATTATATACTCCTCCTATCATCTATAACAATGTATTCTCTCCAACATTCGAATTGACACCCACCGTCATCAGGGGTTGTGTCATCTTCAACCAGTAATCCGTATGCACTGGTTTTTCGGAATCTATAATCTCCTCAATAGCTCTCTTCTTATCCTTCCACGATCTGATATCAGAAACACGAATCTCTTTTATACTGTGTACGGTAAGCTTTCCGCTATGCCACTTAACGTCCAATTCGTGGGCGGTTCCATCGATTGTGAGGACCGCTCTCTTCTTCGAGTCGTCAAGCACTATTCCAGCTGAACTTTCGTATCCCTCGATGCGGATCGTTTTACCATCTTCGGATTTGTGAATATCTGCCCCGTCTGCCCAGCAAACACCGTAATCATCTCTGAGGCAGTTTATGAGCACATCACTATCACCCCCTGGGACACGATCCCAGTCGAAGAGATACGTCACATCCACGTTAACGATAAAGAAATATGGCGGAAATCCACCTATTCTGGAGTTCTTTCCGACATGCGATGTAATCCCGATCTGAAACGGATCTACTTCGTCAACAATGGCCACACGTTTGCCCACATATATTTTCAGATACTCTTCAAGCCCTGTTTTTGTTCCGCGCATCCGGTAGATCGGGAGTATCCTTGCGATAACCTCTCTCTTCGTCTCAAGTTCCCAGTCCTCTTTCAGGACAAGAGCAGTCCAGCCTGCCATCCACCGTAGAAACTCATCCATAAACTCGTCGGCAGCCACATCATGCCTGAAATATTTACTGAAGGTGCTCTTTTCATCTGATGACAGGGGTGACAGGAACGTATCTTCCGTAGCACCAAACAGAAATGAAAATCCGGGATGGAAAATATCTGAAATAATATCAAGAGTCTCTAAAATACCTTTTTTTCCCTCAATCTCACCATCATCAATCCCGCTCAATATTTTTTCAAATATCCTGAGATATCGACTTATAAGCGGATCGTCCCCTCCTTCTACCACCTGCTGAAACACTGATGGAAGATAGTGCATATACCGGCTCCCTGATCTCGCGTGATTCATTCCTCGTCCTCCTTTACAACCTCAATATTGATAGAAACAACGTTTACAAGCCCGTCTATCTTTTTAACGTTCATTTCGCCACGATCAAATCGTACCAGTTCGGACTGCCTGACACCGCCAGTCTCTTCGACGATCTGAGCAATCTCATACACGGTAAGCGGCCTCCCGTATGACCACCCCGTACCCTCGTCTCCACCGACAAATGGATCAAGATGCTTCAAAATCCTGTCGCGTACATTCTTCTCCACCTTTTTTGGAGTTGCATAGTGGTAGCACACCACTCTGATATCTACGGCAACATCCGTATAAACAGGTCTTTTAACCTCGATTATCGTTCCGATAAGTTTTCTTGGAGTTAAGTAGTCTGTAACCACCTGCGTAAGTTCTTCATACCCCTCGCCACTCTCAGACACGATCACTATCTCAACCTTTTCATTATCACTGGACCTGTAAATGATTGCTCTCCTGACTTCATCTGCAGCTTCGATGGCAAGCTGGCAAAAGTCGTCCTCTGTCACCGCCCTGTACCGCGATTTCAAAAAACGTAGAGCCGCTTCTTTGATCTCTGCGATGCTTTTGTTATCCCCTTCCTCGATCTCCTTTAAGAATTCAAGGATTTGTCTGTGGTATCTGTAGATACCCGGGTCATTTAGCATGCGATCCACTTCAGCGACACCTGACGCACCTGCTACCAATCGCAGGAAGTTGACATAAGACTCCTCTGGTATCCTGTTAATCCTGTACAGTGTCGTCTCCTCGATCCAGGAAAGTAATTCAAGAATGGTGATGCCAGGATCTGACGGATTATGGTTTGTCCATTTGTCCGTATACTTAGGGATGGACGCAATCATCTCACCTAATATATCGTCATAAGTTCTTGTATCCCGGTCTGGTAGTTGAATCGTCATCGTTTAGCCCTCGATCTCCACACTGATCTCGCCAGCGTATGGCAGCGCGTTATCTTCGATGGGTAGTTGTTCTATCCCGGTCGCCTCGGCTCCTGTTGCTCCTTTTACTTCCACACCATCCGGCACCGTCTTCGTTAGCACGATTCTTTTAACATAATCCACTCCGTTTGTTCCCTCAATCACGGCAGCCAGCTGTGAGATGTAAACATTCTCTCCGAAATCCCAGCCTTTGCCCATCTGCCCTCCCTTCAATGGATGCAGAAATGTTGTTATTCTCTCCTTTATCCGTTTTGAAACGATATTTGTTTCGCCTATAGATACCGGCTTAACACTCACACGCACGTTGACTTTTGTGTAATCGGGACCAACTACCCCTATTCGGTCAGTAATCGTCAAAAAAGCCCGATCTTTCAGATAATGTTCAACCAGGTCCAGAAGACTTGCATCAGGAAGTGGGGTGGCACCCTCGCATACCGGAACAATGATGACCGTTACCATGCCATTTGCTACCATGCACTTTGCCCTTGCCACATACTGCGAAACCTCCTCTGCGAGCCACTCAAAATCCTCCATGGTAACAGCACGGTTTCTGTTTTTGATCGTATGTGGACCCCGGTTGAGCATACTATCGAGAGTTTCATGGTTCATCCCGCCTGATGATGGAACATGATTGGTCACACTGTCGATGTTTGGAATCGCTTTTTTAAGCGACGTGACCACCCCCACCCCCATTTCGCCTCGTGTGCCACCACCACTCCTGTATCGCTGTGCAACGATGTTGTTCATCCCTTTCGGTGGCACCATCCCCCTTGATCCATCCCCAAATGTTATCGTTCCATTCGCTCGATCCAGGATGTAATGCCTGCTTAATGGACCTGATAGGGAAAAATTCCTCACTTCATCCCATCTGACCCATACTTCCTTCACCTCGCCGGATTCTTCCACGATCATCAGAGCATTTTCACCCCCACTGGATTCTATGGCATTCATCTCATCTCTGGAAGGGATGTCGAGCTCTTTTACTTCGATGGTCTGCCCTTCGAGCAAGGGCTTATTCGAAAAAGCGAGTGTGCGATCAGGTTCCCCATTCCCGGAACCAAGAACCTCCCCCATTATCGTCACATTGTTCAAAGCTTGAACAGTGTTTGGGAAGATGCCTTTTAATCCGGGGCACGATACCCAGGTTCCATCGTTAATCCCCACTCTGATCCAGTACCTAGCCCTTTCAAACTCAGAAGTCTTCTTAATCTCCGGAGGAACAATAAAACGTACGATTCCAGCCGTTCTGAAGGAATCTGTCTCATCCTCGACATTAAAGTCCTCCCAAAACGTGCCGTTGTAATACGCCCATGCAAGACTGTTTGCTTCGTCTTCCGGTTTGAAATCCCCATGATGATCCGGATCTTTGATTCTTACCGGGTTTTCACCGTAGAGTGTCTCTTTAACCGCAAAAAAAAGTGTTATGGGGGTGTTTGACACGTTTTCCTCAAATCCCATGTACAGAGCGGGCATCTCCCCGGACGTTAACATGTATGGTTCTTCCGGATCCGTTAAGAGTATGTCTTTGCATCGGAAATTGTTGATCGCCTTTACCGTTTCAGGTTCTACGTCTGTATAACTGTATGAAATCTTTATAGACTGCATGAATGGTGGTCTAAACGCGGGCGGTTCATATTCAAGCCCGAATGTAACACCATCCATAGCGTCTCTGACCATCTTCTCGGGTTTTTTCAGTTTGCTGGAGAGCTTTTCTACGATGTTATCGATCTTCGTTGTTTCAAGTTTTCCCGCGGTTCCGTAAGTCCGGTCCGATATAATCCTTGCTCGTACCCACCTACTTAACACCCCGTTGATTTCCATAGCTGGTATGTGCGGGCATGATCCTATTACGACCCGATCGGATTTCGTAAAAGATCCGGTTCTGTCCGTAACCTCCAGTGCACCCCATCCCCTGCCATTCCAGTATTCCCACCGGAGTGTGACCACAGTATCTTTGATTTCAGTCTCAAGTTCAATGTCCAGTGTTATTTCAGACCCTTTTTTTGAAAACGTTTCGTCTGAACCGAGGTAGAACGCGTCATTTCTTCTCGGTTCGTTTCCGAATGGATAAAAACCTTTTTTCACCTCTGCCGGAACATTATTGAAGAACACTGCCTCTGGTAAGATATCTTCAACGGTTGCATCCACAGATATCCTTGAAATCGTGGGGAGTTTCGCACCTTTAACGACCATACCATCCTGTGGTCTGACCAGCAACCAGAAATTCTCTTTTCCCCCAATTAAAGACCGTTTCAGCCTTCGAATAGGAATTGTTATGGCAAGCCCACCATCAGGAGATATATCTCCGAAATCAGGATGGTTAACACAGTTGCCCATACCATCACGCCATCGGCTGAAATACCCAGGCGTGATGTCAGACCCTTCGATATGGATCGTTAACTCTGAAGGCGGTCTGCGTATGTCCAGCATGGCATTATCACCGATGCAGAGTATGTGATCGAAGGACCTCTCGCCCACATCGCTACCAAATACCAGGAATCCATCCTCATTATCATCGTTACCAGACACAACCGCTGAATGATCTGTGTACGCGTCTTTCCAGGGATTGAGTGATAGAACAGCACTGGGTCTGGCTGCAACCACACTAAGACTCTGTACTGTCTCAAAGATCACGTCAGGGTCCTCTGATGACGCTATCCGTGTGCGTGCAGGAATATATGCACCTCTTGAACCCTCTGCTAAATAGAACGTCAACGGAACACGCGACGGTCTGGCAGGCAGCGGATCTATCCCTGCGAAGTCGAGGAAGGCGAGACTATGATTTTCTGGTATTTTGTTGAACTGATTTATCAGAAACTCCATCCTCTTTGAAAAGAGTTTTAAAATTACCAGACCCAGGTCATCCGGGTTGAAATAGTCTGCATCATCATCCGGAATATCCAGTTCAGAGCAGTAACTTCTCGCAAGTTCCAGTGCCTGCCTGTAGATATCTTCAGAAGTTCTGCTGTCCAGCACGGGTGTCTTGATCGCCATCTACTCCCTCCCGAGATAAAACGGATACACGATGTTGTATCGCGTGTTTGTCGTGATAATCCGGTACTCGATGCTGATATTCAATTGGTCAGCATCCTTGCTATCAGCATCGGCATCGACACTCATGAGCTCTATCCTCGGTTCCCATTTCTTCAAAGCTTCTTCGATATAAAATATCGCAAGGGATGCGGTAGACGTATCATTTATTGAAAATCCAAGTTCCTGAATCCCGCATCCAAAATCAGGACGCATGATCCGCTCTCCTTTTGCCGTACCGAGGATCAACATTATGGATTCCCTGATAGATTCTTCATATCCGGACCAGGCGATCTTTCCATCCTCAACCCTCAACGGAAAGCTTAGCCCAACTCCAAGAAAATCTCTTTCCATATATCTCACCCGATAAATACTGTTCCTACTGCCATTACAGTTCCGGCTGGTAGATCCGAAGGATCGTTACATGTCATTGCCATATCGCCACTCCTTGCCGCCATCTTTCCATTTATAGAAACGGTAGCACTGCCCATCTTTATTGTTCCCTTGTTTGAGGGCGGATTCTGAAACGGACCGCCTTGTGGTATGTGTGGCGGAAGATTTGTTGCAGTTGAATCGGCAGTCGCAGCCGGCATGCCCATGATCTTCACATCCTGACTCAGGCCGTTATCTATGATACCTACAAACGGATGCGGTAGCGGTGTTGGCACCGGACCTCCCGGTGACGGTATGTTAACAATATGTATGTCTGTTGCAATGATTCGATCCCCCTGTTTGGCTGCTGGTAGTCCCATGATTAGTTGATGTTTACTGTTGCCCCTTTGATGTTCATAGTTCCGGATGCCTTCAGATCCATCCCGGTAGATGCTTCAACTTTTGCTGAAGTCGATGCTTTAACCTCGAAATCCTTTGCGTTTATGCTAACCTTCCCATTTGGTGCGGATAGCTCGATATCCTTGTCTGATTTGAAAGAGAGCTTGTTATTCTTTGTATCGATGGTGATTGTATTGTTTCCGGTTTTGTCCGCTATTTCGATTTTCTCCTCCCCTGCTGTGTCATCAATCGTTATCGTGTGCCCGCTCCTGGATTTGATCATCCGTATATTGTTCTTGCCGTCGTTGTTTGTTTCAGGCGGCAAATCAACGCCATTCCACAGCGATCCTATGACATACGGCATATTTATATCGCCATGCTCAAAGACCACAAGTACCTCGTCATCAACCTCTGGCAGAAAGAAGATCCCGCGTTGGTTGCCTGCCATCGGAGATGTAACTCTCGCCCATGCGGATTCGTCCTCGGTGCTCAGCCATGGAAATTTCAGTTTAACCCTTCCGATCCCGTCAGGATCTTTATTATTTGTTACAATTCCTACAACAACGCCATGCACTACTGATACATCGCCCCTGTATTCTACAATATCCAGTAAACTCACACGCCAGTCCTCCTGACATTAAATGACGTAGTATATCCGGTGTTATCGATCGTGTGGAATGTCGAAGTGACATAGTAGTTGCCGCTGAATCTGCCGAGCCCTGCAAGCTCGACAGTCCTGCCAGCCCGGAGTTCAGGGATACCGGTACATCTCCCATTCCCTGTTACGGATTTGACAATATGTGCATTATACATGGCAACGGCAACCTTTTCCGCGTCGGTTGCATCCAGAAGGTACTCATTTACAACGGCGGACGATGATTCACCAAATGCCGATTCAGTCAGCTCTGCGCCGGTCTTTTCAGCTGCCATCTTCGAGACCTCATCGCCCTTACGTGCCGTCGCTGATATTGGTTCTTTCTTCATGAAATCCCATCCCTGCACTGCGATCTCGGTGCCCCTGTATCGGGCACTCAATTCAGCAGAAAATTCAATGAGATCGACCTTGTATTCAAGGGTGATAGATGCCGAATCTCCCTCTTTTCCTGGTCTGAAATATAACGTCCTGTCGTCGACATATACCTCGTATCTGATGCGCCTCGCTCTTTCCAGTAAAAATCCAAGGTCGTTCTGGTTGTTCTGGTATACATGCGGATAGGTAATCCCGGTATTCGTCACATTCGCGGAAAGCCCCCAGTCGCCAGCGATCATGGATGCTATATCGCTGTCCTTCATATCAGAAAACGTTTGTCTCTTTGTACCGAAACGAAGCCGATGTAGTCTATCATAACCTCTTACTTCGATAATCGACATATTTTCACCAAAGAAGGGCTCCAGGGAAGTGATCTCGCCAACTATCATCAACACCTCGTCGTCCATACCCATATACAACTTAACCTCCCTGCCCAGGCTGAACTGCTCAAGGTCTATAAATTTCAGGGTGCATTTTTCAAAATCGTAGGTCGAGAGTTTGAGAACAAACATGGATGCCGTATTGATCTCTTCTTCGAACCGCACACTCTCAACGGCAGCCAGTGTATCAGCTGAAAGTTCGATGCCGTCAACCTCAATTTTGAAAGTCGGGACCGTTGAAAGTGTTTTTGCTGACAAAAGTGTAGACTCCTAATCCGGTATTATTATAACTCTCCCGATATCCTCCGAACACGGGAAATTGAGCGGGTCGGTTATATTGTTTGCCTCTGCGATCTTCCTCCACAATGCCGGGTCCTTCAGTTCTTTTGCTGCTATAATGTCCAGCCTATCCCCTTCTATGACCGTTCTGACCTTCCTGCATGCCTCAACACCCTTATACTCCAGTATATCCCTTGCGTCAAGGACCGGCTTCATCGTGATGGTCACTTTTGCCCTGACTGGAGTGCCATCTGACAAAAACATGACGAAGTTTGTATCCACTTTTTCTATAACGCATTTAAAATTGAATTTTCCCCAGCTGAATAGACACACCGGAGGTCGAATACTTTCTTTACCAGCGGCAGACGGAATCCCGAGTTCGGTGATTCGCTTTGTTCCTGCAATCTTTTTAACCTTCCCTGCCTGCCTGACTTCATGATCCTCCCTGACATCAACACCAGCTTCATAAGTGTCGAACCATAGTTCTTTGATGGTTAAACTCTCAAAGTTTGATCCCCCGAAAGTAGGAATTGTGCCGCTGTTACCGTTCCATGCAACATTCAACCCGTGACTATACTCTTCCGGATTAAACATGACCTCTATGGTCTTTTCTTCTATTTTGTTACCATCATCATCTAAAACGTATATTTTGGCTCGTTCCATTTATCCAAACCCCCTTCGCTCTTTTTCGATTACAATTCTCTTTTCAATTATCCGGTATACTTCGTTCGCAATCACGTCGATTCCACCACTCGTTTTCTCGGAAATATTCTTTTCGGAGATCTTTTCGGACAGCTCTGATAGCTCTGATAGCTCTGACGAAATGTTTTTCTTTATATTTAATTCCTTTGTGTGCTCCGAGTTGTTTTTTGCATTGTCCCTTGTAGACGTTCTAAGAACCAGATCAGGTGTTTTCGTGGCGGTGTCCTTTGTTAGGTTGATGTGCTTTTCAGGAAAAGTCGTCATGGGGGGTACATGTCCAGCCTGTCTTTGCAGCAGGGTATCCGGAAAACTGCCGGGTGA
>DASC01000198.1 GCA_002503595.1 Candidatus Methanogaster sp. UBA203
GCATCCGCCACCGGGGGCACATTGGGTGCAGCAGAATAGTTCAGAGCAGCATAAGCGTCTACTATTCCCCAGCCATACTCTGAATCCCAGCCAGTATCCCCTTTATCTTCTGCTGTGGATTCTAAAGCCTCTCTGACATTATCAGGACCTGTAACTCCATTAGCTATCAATAAAGCTGCGACACCAGAAACATGTGGCGCTGCCATTGACGTGCCCTGGAAGAACCAGTATCCAAAGTCTCGGGGATTTTTGCTGTTGGGATTGAAAGTGTTTTGTAGAACTCCATCTCCATAACCATCACCGTTTTGATCCACACTTGTATCACCGCCAGGCGCAGTTATGTCCACATATTGCCCTATAACAGGGTCATTAGTAACGCTATAATAACTGGAATAAGATGCACGTGTTTCATCATATCTGGTGGCTCCGACCGCAATAACATAGGCATCATAGGCTGCAGGACAACTATAACTACCGTTTCCACTATTACCTGAAGATGCGATAATAGTTACTCCCTTACCATAAGCATAGGCAAGAGCATCTTCTATAGTCTCTGATGGGAAAGGTCCGCCAAGACTCATGCTGATGACATCCGCACCGTTATCAACAGCAAAGCGAATACCAGCCGCGATCATTCCATAGTCACCCGAACCGCGTTTATTCAACACCTTGACTGGCATTATACAAGCATCAAAGGCCACTCCGGCGACTCCTTTGCCATTGTTGGTGCTCTGGGCAACAGTCCCAGCAACATGGGTGCCATGAGAATTATCATCATTCGGATGAGCATCGTTGTTGACGAAATCATAACCACCTACAAAACATGTATTAGCTAAATCAGGAGCTATTATATACCCCTCATAATTTTCGTAAGCTACTCCCGTATCTATTACTGCCACTATGACGCCAGTTCCTGTTGATATGTTCCACGCATCCTCCACATTAATTCCGCCGTAAACATTATTATCAAGATGCCACTGATACGGATTATATAATGGATCATTTGGAACCATCAACGCATGAGCGATGTAGTTCGGCTCAGCGTACTCAACATTGGGGTTTCTGCTATATCTCTCTACCATCTGAGCTACGGTTTTTCCTTCTGGAACATTCAACCGCATAAAATGCGGACCAGCACGTTTTATAGATGTTCCGTGCCCAAGGTTGATCTCGTCTATCTTCTTTTTCCCGACTTCTGGTTTGAACTTGACGATAAACTCTCCAGGAACACATTCATCACCGGTAGTTGTAGAAAGTTCCTTTTCAAAGATCTGCAAACCATCATAAGTTTTGTCTGGTTGTGCGTCTTTATTCACGTCCGCCAATGCAACAGTCACCGACATTAGCATCAGCAGTACCATTACGATTCCTATTGTTTTCTTCATAGTGTTTTACCTCCATACTTCGATTGCAATATTTGCATAGATCAACCGGTACTCCATACTATAAAAACCTTACCGCACCCAAATTACAAACGATTTACCATCATCATGCAAATTGATATACCAAATTCACAGCAGACGTACGTACATCAGGAAATATTACCACGATCAGAACTATCAGGAAAGCGCCCTCCAGATATGCACAAATCGCTGGATCGCTGTTAAATTGCTTGCTATCGCGATCAACACTATCGACCACCCGAGAAATGAAAACCCATAGATCTCCTTAGGATACAGGAAGTAAAGGATGCTTGCAAGCATTATAATTACAAGACGGTCCGCCCGCCCGAGTATTCCGCCGTAATACCTGCCAACCCCGACTGCCTGCGCCTGCACACCAAGATAACTGGTAAGAAGCGTGCCAACGACCGCAGCAACTCCGATCCGCCAGTCCACATAGTCTCCGAAGAATATCCCGCAGATGATGAAGACATCGGCATACCGGTCGATCACATGATCCAGGAAATCGCCACGCTTGCCAGCGGTGCCTGAACTTCTCGCAAGCTCCCCGTCCATCGCATCCGCGATCCCGTTTAAGAGCACCATCGCACCGGCAGCGAGCACAAGCGTTGTGCTGCCACCCGACACCGCATACAGCATTCCTGCACAGATCGCAAAGACAAGGGAGAGGACCGACAGGGCGTCAGGCGTTGCACCGATGCGGGACATGATCCCAACAAGCGGCTTTAGGATGCTTTGTGCATAAGGGCGCAGGGAATCAAGTGACATCGTAATCTTACAGGATCTTGATGCTCGGATCTTTCAGGTCATTTAGCATGGCGAGATTGAGCAGCATTGGTGTCAACGACTCGATCGTCCTTGCTGCTGCGAGCGGACCGGCATCCAGCGGACGCAGGCACTCGATTTCATCGGTGAGGTCGATCACGACGTCCTTTGAATGGCGATCGTCGCCGCAGATCAGCACATCGCACCTGAATGCGGGATCGAGACTGCACAGCCGCCCGGATGCGATTGTGTGATATGCCGCAACCACGCAGGTGCCCTCTGGCAGCATCTCCAGAATCTCCTCTGCCGCACTCCCCTCCTCCGGAGGATTGTACTCGAAATATTCGGCTTTCGTCATCGGAACGACCGGAGAGATGATGATCTGGCGATCGAGCACCGGGCGCACGGTATCGATCACTCCTGAGACGTGTTCGTGGGGTACTGTGAGTATGATCACGTCTGCGCCCTCAGCTGCGGTCCTGTTATCAAATCCTAGAATGTTGCCTTTCATTCCTTGACCTGCAAGCGCATCCCTGTAGCTTTCGGCTGCCGCCTCTGCCTTGTCTGCTTTGCGTGATCCGATGCGGATGTGGTGGTTTTCTGCCCAGTTAAGCGCAAACCCCTCGCCGATGTCACCAGTCCCGCCAAGAATCGCTATCTTCATATAACCGAGATGGTGCACGCGTCACATTAAGTTTTGGATGGGGGGCGGGATGCGGAGTTATACCCAAGTTCCGGAATAATCTCACCGGCTCCATAAAACCTACCTCCGGTAGCCACATCACACTTTTTAACTCTGACCGCATCCCACATATCATGAACATCGATGAAATAACATTCTATGACCAGATGTTAAACTACCGAAACGTCCTCTTTCTCGGTCACCGCAATGCCGACCCGGATGCGGTATCGAGTGCGTTCGCGCTTGCCGAGTCTTTCGGCGGCACGGTGGGTGTTGCGGATCATTGCGGCAGGGTGGCTTCCATGCTGGTCGATCAACTGGAGATCGAGGTCGTGTATGCGCCAGATCCGTCCGACTACGATTTTACGGTGGTTGTGGACACATCGACCCAGTCGCAATTAAACGATCTGGTGCTCGGCGATTACTGCGTGATCGATCACCATACAGTCTCCCAGCTGATCGATGATGCAAGCTTCTACCTGCACCGGCTCGCCGGCTCGACTGCGGAGATCGTCGTCGATATCCTGAAATGTATGAACGCTCCGATCAGGGAGCGCACAGCGCTTGCGCTCATGACCGGCATCATCACAGATACCGGGCATTTCAAACATGCCACAACAGGTTCGTTTCGAGCGATTGCCGACCTCATAGACCGGGGCGGGGTCAGTTACAGCGAGGCTCTCGATCTGCTCGCGAGCACGCCACAGGACCTCTCGATGCGCACCACTGTACTCGAATCAGCAAACCGCGCCAATATCCTGAAGGTCGATGACTGGATCTTCGCCATATCAGAGGCGGATTCGTTCGGGGCTGCCGTTGCCACTGCGCTTACAAACATCGGTGCCGACATATCATTCGTGGGAACGGCGAGGGATGGGATAACGAAGGTGAGCGGACGTGCAAAGCGGGATGCGATCAGATGCGGCATCAATCTCGGGGAGATGATGCGTGACATCGGTCTCGAGTATCACGGCTCTGGCGGCGGACATGCTGGTGCTGCCGGGATGGAGGTGGTCGGGACTTCCCAAGCAGTGCTCAGCCGATGCGTCGAGGAGTCAAACAGCATTCTCAAAGGGGTGAGCCGGAATTAGTCGCAGCGGTACAACTCGAACTTCAGAGGAATCAATAGATCTCGTGGCAGCCAAATTCGTGTAATTCGCGGTATTCGTTATTTTATGCCCCCGGCGCTGCTCACTACGCTCACAGTCACGAATTCCACGAATAAACGAATCCGATGACACTGTCTGAAAATCAAGTGGTTTATCACCGCGGTCTGCGAAGCAGNNGAAGGCCGAACGCGGAGGGCGCAAAGTTTCGAGACTGTTAACCCTCTGCGTGGCTCTGCGCACTCTGCGTAACGGCTCTGCCGTCGACGCTTGCGTTAGAATCTAAGGGCATGGCGATTTCACGGGAAAAATCGACAGTGCCGAATCCGATAATCGACAGAACTGCATCCGGATTCTTAGACGGTGTCAGTCACAGCCAGCCGCGAGGGTCCCAGCTGCTCTGGAGAGAGCCCTGCATCGAAGTGTGCCTGCACGACCGTGTCCAGCAGATCCTCGTACCCGGAAGCGAAATGCAGGTGTGATATGCACGAGCAGTCGGTGCAGCCGAATCCCGGGACTGGTTCGCATGCAAGACCGATCCCCCTCGCGACAACGCATTCGAGATCCCGATCGGTTGATGATGCCACTGCGCACCGGAACGATGTGATCGGCAGCAGGTGATCGATGTGCCACTTTCGGGTCATATTCCTGCCGCATAACACATTCAGGTGGCGGTAGATCCGTTTGAAGCCGCCAGACCCGCGGGCTGATCCTGTGTACGCGTAATACCCACTTTTAAAATGTAAAATCCCAAGTCTTCCCACCTCCCGGGAGGTACTTCCGTGCAACCGCAGGATCAGTGTGTAGATCCCTTTGTCATAATTCGGATTCAAAGTCCTCTATGGTATAATTGAAGTTCGCTTTGCCGTTTATAGAGAACATCTCCTTTGTCAGAAGCCAGTATATCATTGCAAGCGATTTTCTTCCCTTATTATTGGTCGGGATCACCAGATCCACATTCGCTGTCGAGTTGTTGGTATCGCACAACCCGATCACCGGAATGCCGATGCTGACCGCCTCTGTGATCGCCTGTGCATCGCCGGTCGGATCGGTCGCCACAATGATCTCGGGTTCGATATAGCGAGCATACTGTGGGTTGGTCAGCGTGCCAGGCACGAACCTGCCAGTGATTGCGACCGCGCCGGCAATTTTTGCAAACACGCCTGCAGGACGCTGCCCGTACTGACGCGCTGATATGGCAAGGATCTTATGTGGCGGGTATCGCGCCAGCAGTTGTGATGCTGCGCGGATGCGCTTATCGGTCGTCTCCACGTCAAGCACATACAGCCCATCGGTGCGAACCCGGTAGATGAACCGGTGCATGTCCCCGGTCTTCTGCTGGGTGCCGATATGGATTCCGGCAGCAAGATACTCCTCGAGCGGCACAATCGGCTCGTACGTTATCTCATTTTGTCCGTTGTTTTCTTCATCCAAATAATTCACCTATGTTATCGTGTTCGATTTTGTAACATCTGGAGGATCAAGGGATATATACTTTATCATCGATCGAGGATGTCTCTGGCGCTTTGGTTTTGACTTCCGTGTTATCCGATATTCGATAGCTTCGGGTGGAAGAAACGAGACTTAGGTATTAGTCACCGACCCCCGACTAAAGTCAGAGACATCGTATCTCGCTGGGGGGTCGCGCGTTCGTGCAAGCGCGGACAGATGTGGGGCGGGTGATTGGAAGATGTGAGTTCTGCACATAGGTTTTACGGGGCAGGAGATGCGGTAAACAAATGTAACAAGTATCCAGAAATCAAACCTACTATTATTCCTACAATAAATTCCTTAGTGGAGACAAATCTCTTCAGTGATTTGATCTCTTGTATTTTATTCTTATCCATCGCACCTATCAACTCATAACTCTCTTTTACAACTTCTTTATACTTATCAAGGGATTCTATAGGTGCCAACCCCACCGATGCCATCTCCATTCCTCTAGCTTCTTGTGCCAATTTTCTAAGTTTCTGGAATTTGGTGAGAAATTCTGTTTCGGATATATTAAGACCGAGTTTTCGAATAGATTCGTCTTTTTCTATCACCTCCAGTTCTTCATGTATATTCACCCAAAGCAGTTTATAGCAGTCTAATGTAACACGAACTAAATGATCGTATGCCTTAGCAAGGTTCTTATCTTTGTCTTGAATATCTAATTCAGGATTAAAATATTGAGATATGTGTGCAAATGTATTTTCGAGTTCAATTACCATCTGACAGGGTTTGTCGCCGATGTATCCAACCAAATCGGAATATGCAGGTACAAATTCAGTTCTATAGAACTCAAAAACTTCCTCTACATCCATAAAATTTGTTACCTTATCTATGAGTTTATTGTCTCGTCAAACATACGATTTATATCATAATCTCTTAGCTTAAAGATATTACCTCTGGTAGATACAACACCATGACCACCAAGTTCGATGACTCGCAGTTCTCTACCAATTTTATCTTCTATAAATTTCTCAACATCTGATGTCGTAGAGAACTTTTCTATATCTACACCATATTTTTCTTCAAATATCACAGTTTTACTCCTTGTTTTGGTGTATCCTACAGTCTGCATTTCGGGCAACCTCCTTTATTTATATTCCATTTTTTGGAACATGAATCTCAAACCACTCATGTTATATAAACCTTTTTTTGATATATAAGCATTTTGGGTGAATTTCATGTGGAGATTAGACGAATACGCACCCCAGAACGCTACATCAACAGCGCGACCATCCCGACCTCGCGAACCTCATGATAACCACCTGAAGTCCCAGCATTCCCGCCCCCGAATGAATTCGGGTGCATCCGCGGGTTGGAGGTCGAGCGATTGGATGAGCCGCGGGCAGAGGTGGGGTAGGTGTGTATTTGTTGAGGACGGCGCGGAGGGTGGTTATCGGCTTACGTATTTGCGAAGTGCCGAAACTCACCCGGTGGGGGTCCTTGCTTTTAGCTCCCCATTCCTTTCGTCCCACTTACGAGCGTAAGCCTCAAAATGCTCATAAATTCTTGGATTATTCCTGATCTTTCTAACATCTTCAATGTATTGGCTAAAGAATCGATAATAAAGAATTACAATCCCTTTTAAC
>DASC01000103.1 GCA_002503595.1 Candidatus Methanogaster sp. UBA203
CATCCGGGTTTTGCAGAGATGCCGGTGCAGCATCAGGGGATGCAGCCGATGGGAGTAGGACATGCACCTAACGTTGCAGAGACGCCAATGCAGCAGGGGATGCCTATGCAGCAGATGGGGGGAACACCTGAACCGTATCATCCGGGTTTTGCAGAGATGCCGGTGCAGCATGACGGGGCGAAGCAGGAAGGGATACCAGATCATGTTCCTGACTTTGCAGAGATGTTTAAGCAGTATGAGGAAGCGAAGCAGAGCGGAGATGATGGGACGAAACAGGAGGAGACCCCAGATCATGTTCCTGACTTTGCAGAGATGTTTAAGCAGTACGAGGAAGCGAAGCAGAGCGAAGATAGTGGGACGAAACAGGAGGAGACCCCAGATCATGTTCCTGACTTTGCAGAGATGTTTAAGCAGTACGAGGAAGCGAAGCAGAGCGAAGATAGTGGGACGAAACATGAGGAGACCCCAGATCATGTTCTGGACCTTGCAGAGATGTTTAAGCAGTACGAGGAAGCGAAGCAGAGCGAAAAGATGCCGGAAGAAATCCCGGGAATTCCACATGATAATGGATTTGACATCTATACCCTCGCCGAACTGATGAGATGGACGGATTACACACTTAAAACAATCGAACGAAGTAGATTGGATGAGCTGCTGGATCTGTGTGTGTTTACCGGACATATTTCAGAGACGATAAAAGATACCGTCTCGAAGATCGCAGACCTATCCACTCAGGAGGTTGCTGAAGGGAGTACGTCAACGATGCAAGATCACATAGCCGCGATGTTCCAGTTGAATGCGGTATTGAATCCAAGCGAGTCTGATCAGAAGGCGATCTATTCGATATATGGGGAATTGCCATGGAGGACGGTGGTGTAAATGGGCGGAGAAACGATCAGTATTGCTATGATCACGATAGCGTCCGTGATATGTGCTGCAACATTTGTCACTTCGGCATTTCCGGCGATTGCAAGGGCGCAGGATCCGCTCATAGCTTCAACAGATGCGATCAATGATAGGATGAAGACCGATATAACGGTTATACACGAGACAGACTCTTTATCCGGAAGCATCGTATACATCTGGGTCAAGAACGTGGGAAACAATCGCATCCATCCGAATCTGATCGCTAACTCAGACCTCTTCTTCGGACCAGAAGGAGATTTCATGAGGGTTGTATATAATGAGACCGGATCGATCTCACCAGGCTGGAACTATACAATCGAAAACGGTGGTGATAGATGGGGGCAGGGAGAGACGATCAAGGTCACGATGAATATAACTGGTAATCCGGTTATATCCGGGGAGGAGTATTTCGTCAAGTTCATAATGTACAATGGTATCTCGGATGAGGATTATTTCACGGTGTGATGGGAATGGGGGCTGGATCAATCATTGCGGCGGTAGTAGCGGTTGCAGCAATCCTGATAGCAGCCAATGTTGTCATAACAGGGGGGTTATATATGACCAATACGCTAACAAGCTCGATGAAAGAGGTGCAGGATGCAAAGAATGAGCAGTTGAAGACGGAGATAGAGATCAGTAACATCACTGCGAATAAAACCCGTATCAACGTAACGCTTCATAACACGGGTCATGAACGGATCAGGGAATATTCGCAGATGGATCTGATCGTGCATTACCATTCGGTCAATGGTGGGGATGTGAGGATCGTCTGGCTACCATACACGAATAAAACGCCGGATGATGATGAATGGACGGTAACCGGGATATCACCGGATCTGATCAATCCTGATATATTCGATCCTGATGAGGAGATGACGATCCGGATCGAGGTGGATGATAGCGATCCGATGAAATATGAATACATAAACTGGCTTCAGATAACGACTCCGAACGGAGTGGGTACATCAAAATACTTTAGTGGGTGATCAATATGGCTGAAGAAGAATTCGACGATGAAGAAGAAGAATTTCTTGCGGATGTCCTATCCTCAGGAAATTATGAGATCGATCAGAAGATGGGTGGCGGAATCCCGATGGATTCACTATCCCTCTTCGAAGGACAGAACGATAGTGGTAAGTCGGTCATTGTACAGCAGATTATGTGGGGGGGCTTGAATCAGGGACGGCGCATCTCCATATTCACGACTGAAAACACTGTCAAGAGCTTGCTTAAGCAGATGGCGAGTCTATCACTCGATGTAGATGATTATTTCATCATAGGACGTTTGAATATATTTCCGGTCCATGTACAGGGCGTTGACTGGGATGAAAACGCGTGTGACAACCTGCTCGAGTTCATGCTGAAATCCATGGAGCGGTGTAAGAATGAGGTTATCATCATCGATTCGCTCACGGTCTTTGTCTTTCATTCGAGTGATAACGACATCCTGAATTTCTTCACAGGATGCAAAAAGCTGTGTGATCTTGGAAAGACGATTCTACTGACGGCACATGGATATGCATTCCCTGAGAATCTTCTGATCAGGATCAGATCGATCTGTGACGCACACCTGCACCTGAAGACAGAAGAATCTGGCGATCAGATGATAAAGTCGCTGGAGGTTGCAAAGATACGGGGTGCACAGAAGAGCACAGGAAACATCGTCAGCTTCGACGTCGATCCTGGCTTTGGTATGAGGATCATCCCGATCTCGAAGGCAAAGGCGTAAGTAAGGTGATTAAGATGGAGTCTCTACCCTTTGAACCGAACGTTCCCGAGGCGCATGGAGCCGATATGATGCAGTGTGGACTCTATCGCATGTTACCTCCGGATGCAAAGAAGTTCATCAGTGCAGAGGAGAACCGTCATGTACTTGATTACATCCACATGCTTCCACTCGATGATATAGGGGTACCAAAGTTCTACCCCGAGCTTTCGAGAGATCTGAAGAAGATAACGAAGCCGAATATCATATATCCTGCCGGAGATGGGATATCCATCCATATTTATCCGGATAAAAAGGATGTGAGGAACTACTATATCCCTATCGAACCAACCCTGTTCGCGAGTGTCGATGAACTGCTCATAGAGGTGGAAGAAGCACTTGTCGATATTGTAGACGTTCTGGAGGTTACAACAGATGATATAGATTCTAAGAAAGCCTTACTGGAAGAGGGTCTCGATGATGTATGCATCATAGAAGACGATGGAGATGGGGGGGCAGAAGGAGGGATCAGGAAGAGGATATTTGATCGCATCCGCGGATTTGCCAGGACCACCAAAAATAAGAAGGTGCATGTAACCCCTGACGAATTTCAGAAGATCAAATACTACATATTCAAGGATAAGATCGGGATGGGACCACTCCAGCCACTCCTGATGGATCCGTATATCGAGGATATCAGCTGCAGTGGTGTGGGGCAGATATTTGTGGAGCACAAGATCTTTTCCGGATTAAAGACGACGATAACGTTTGGTAGTATAGCGGATCTCGATTCTTATGTTGTGCGGATGTCCGAGAAGATAGGAAAGCCGATAACATACCGGGATCCGATCGTTGATGCCGCTCTCCCTGACGGATCAAGGATAAACATCGTGTTCGGAGAGGATGTATCGAAACGGGGCAGCAATTTCACGATAAGGAAGTTTTCAGAGACGCCGCTCAGCATCTTAAACATCATCGACTTCCATACGCTCGACTATACGATGGCTGCGTACCTCTGGATGTTGTTGGGTGCGGGGATGAACTGTTTCGTTGTTGGTGAGACCGCATCAGGAAAGACGACGACGCTTAATGCAATGACAACGTGTATACAGGCAGGTGCAAAAATTATATCGATAGAAGACACACCCGAATTACAGGTACCTCATAAGAACTGGTTAAGAGAAGTCACAAGAGGATCCGGAGACGGGGGAAGTTCGGACGTGTCGATGTTTGATCTGCTGAAGGCTGCCTTGAGGCAGCGTCCGGATGAGATAATAATCGGCGAGATCAGGGGCGCTGAGGGTAACATCGCTTTTCAGGCGATGCAGACAGGACATCCTGCGATGGCTACGTTTCACGCAGCATCTGTTGAGAAACTGATCCAGCGACTGACCGGAGACCCCATAAATGTTCCAAAGACATACATAGACAACTTAAACCTTGTTGTCATCCAGAATGCTGTGAACGTCCCGGGTAAAGGGATGGCGAGGCGTATCACAAGCATCAACGAGATTGTAGGATATGATCCATCCTCACAGTCATTCTCCTTCGTCGAGACGTTTCAGTGGGATCCTTCAAAAGATGTATTCAAATTTACAGGAAAGAACAACTCGTACCTGCTTGAGAACAAGATCGCTCCAAAGCGCGGCTTAGCGAAGAATAAACGAAGAAGGATATATAAAGAGCTTGATCGAAGAGAGAAGATCTTAAGGAAGATACACGATGCAGGGGTACTCGGATTCTATGAGTTATTCGCGATGATGGGGCGTGCGGAAGAGGAGGGGATCGTGTGAGTGAGGAGAAGAGGGTTGCGGATGATCTACTCTTCCTGCTCACGTATATGGCATCGATTGCCACAGCAGATATCGATAGGAATGAGCTGTTCAAACATACATCTGAGCAGAACTATCCGCTGTCGATATATTTCAAGCGAGTATACACGCTTGCTGCAAAGTGGAGCTATGCATATTCAAAGGCGTGCAAATTCATCTCAAAAAAGGCAAAGTTTGTGATCTTGAAGGAATTTTTCGGGAGAATGGCAAGTGCCATGTCATCAGGGGAGCCTGAAAAGGAGTTTCTGAAGAATGAGATGAGCACGATGGAAAGTATATACTCTAATAATTATGAAAGAAACATCGAGGCATTGAAAAAATGGACGGATGGGTATACCGCGCTCCTCATCTCAACAACGCTCATTGTAATGGTTATACTACTATCAACAATGCTATATCCAATCGGAGATATACATCAGACTGCATTTGTGATCGCTATGGTGACGACCGTCATCTGTGGGATAGGGGTATTTACCATACGCGATGCAGCTCCATCCGAGTTGAGAACACATTCGCTTGAGACCGGATCGAAAGAACAAGAGACCATAAAACTGCTCTACAGGGCATTACTTCCAGCCGGATTCATAGTGACACTTGGTTTGATTCTGTTAAAGGTACATCTCGGATATATCATGATCGCTGCCGCAGCATTCGTAGCTCCGATCGGGGTTATGGCGGTGATTGATGATGGCAAGGTAACCGGCAGGGATTTTAACTTCCCATCGTTTGCAAAGACGCTTGGTTCACTTGCAGGAACGATGGGCATCAATCAGAATATTGCGATGAATCACTTAGACCGCGAAACAGTCGGATCCCTTGAACCACTGGTCAATACGTTACATAAAAGTCTATCGCTCGAACTCAGCCCGAGTCTCTGCTGGGAGAGGTTCATAAGGGACAGTGGATCTGAGCTGATGAACCGATGCACAAGGATATTTAATGATGCTATAAATCTTGGTGGAGATCCTGCAGAGATCGGAAAGATCGTCTCTTCATCAAGCCTTGCAATCGTTCTCTTAAGAATGAAGCGAAAACCTGTCAGTGCCAACTTTGCAGGGTTGGTTATACTGCTCCACACCGCAATGTCAGCCCTTCTCATATTCATCATCGAGATCATAGTTGCATTTAATAATGCGCTTGCAACGATGTTTGAATCATCGGGCTTAGCGGAGGGTGGTATGAGTGGTATGGGTGGTATGACCGGGCTTGCGGGCAGTTTCGGAGGTACAGGTTCTGCTGAGCTTACCTTCCTGTACCAGTTTACGGTAACTACAATCTTCATAATGACGATTTCAAACAGCTTTGCAGTGAAGGTGGCAGATGGCGGCGCAAAGCATAAGATATTCTTCTATGGATCGATACTGACTGCTGTATCGGGTCTGGTTATGCTGGTCGTACCGGGTCTTGTATCCACGATGTTCGCGATTAACGTGTAAGACGTGATGATATGAATATAGGTGAGATAATTGAAAGACTGATTCGGAAGATAAAAGGGGAAGATGAGATGGGCATTGAGCTGGAGATCGAAGATATATTATCCGACGAGATGGAGATCGAAGATCAAGTATCCGACGAGATGGAGATCGAAGAAGTGTCAGGAGATGATGTAGAGTTGGTGCAAACAAGCGAAGATAGAGATTGCGAAGAGTCTATAGAAGGCGGTTTCGCCGCAGATGAAGAAGCGGTACCTGAAATCGAAGACGATCTGCTTGATAAGCTAAAGCATGACGACGATTTAAGTGTCGAGGACGAATATGGCATACTGGAGGAGTTAGAGGACGTAACCGCGGAGGAACTGGTGAGAGATATGAACAACCTTCTTATGGAGTTGAGAGGATGGAAAATATAAAGAAACCTCCGCGACCTATGAGGACGCCCATGAGCATTGAAATGTGCCCTGTGAAAGAGAATATGAAAGAGGAGCGCATCAGGGTATCAGGCGAAGATGTCGGAGGAAACGATAGGCACGCATTGAGCCAGGAGATGCGTTGAAAAGGAGTTATAGGTGGAGAATATGAAAAAGAATATCTCAAAGGCAAAGGCGTTTCA
Source organism: Candidatus Methanogaster sp. UBA203 (assembly GCA_002503595.1). Taxonomy (GTDB): domain Archaea; phylum Halobacteriota; class Methanosarcinia; order Methanosarcinales; family Methanogasteraceae; genus Methanogaster_A. The sequence continues at coordinate 6,493 of DASC01000103.1, forward strand.
GATTGTCGTTGACAATATGAGGACGCTCTGCTATGAACAGACGATGGAGCACCGCACATCTCTATTACGGATTGCAGGCCTTGTCGGACTTTGCGAGCTTGTACTTATCCTCATAGTAATCGCACTCTCTGCGTCAGGCTGGGATGTGTATGGAATAATCATCATTTCGATGATCGCCGGATCATTCGTAACGAATATGCTATGGTTCTTCCTGATGAGGCGAGAGGTGAGAATTTGGAAGGGTTGATAGATGGCGAATCGTGAATTTATTCAGCAACAAGTCGTATTCTCACATTCCGCAGGTCGCCATCGATTTTTACATAATTTCTACTGATGGCGTTTTTAGATATCCAAAAAATATTATTTTTATACTGTAGTGGCACAACCTGCTCAATTTCAACAAAGAATGCTTTACATGTTTATGTAGAAATATGCATTTTAATAAAGCAATTATCTTAAAAGACTCAAAATCGCAATCATTAGCCACTATCCACCATTTGCAAAAATAGATCTTCTTGCAAAAACACCTGCGGAATATAAAGTATTCATTGGATTCGTTATTTATCTCATCATTATCAGGAGAGTCTGGCATCTTGCAATCCTTGGGATTGTGGGAGGCGCGGTGCCGGCGAATTTTGTCCGAAACACGCTCGCCGATATGCCTGCCACGCATCAGATGTTGGTGCAATCATGTTTATGTGCCACCGCGCCAAGTAAGCGATATGGAGCGATGCATCGCAATCGCAAAAAAAGACCTTACAGCCGAGTTTAGAACCAAGCAGATGCTAAACTCGATGCTCATGTTTGCGTTCCTTATCCTATTGATCTTCAGTTTTTCATTTGTAGATTTGCGCGGCATCTACGATCGGATCACAGAACTGGCTCCGGGTATGCTCTGGATTACGTTTATGTTTGCAGGCATGTTGGGACTGTCCAGATCGTTCGCTCTTGAGCAGGAGGAGAACTGCATCGAGGGTCTGAAACTCTGCCCGGTCGATCGCAGCGCCATCTATGTCGGCAAGATGCTCTCCAATCTCGTGCTGATGCTGATCATGGAGGCAATCACCATACCGATATTTATGGTTCTGTTTAATTATACAATACCGAATATGTTCTGGCTGGCACTTGTCATGCTGCTCGGTACGATCGGGTTTCTCGCGGTCGGCACGCTCTTATCGGCACTGACCTTAAACGCACAGACAAGAGAGATCCTGCTCCCTGTTCTACTCTTTTCGGTGCTATTTCCCCTGATCATGGTGCTGGTGCCCGCGACTGCCAAGGTGCTAACATACACAAGTGCGATTCCTGAAATCAGGCTGCTCTGTGTGTACGATATCGTCTTCTTCCTGATATCGCTGATCGCTTTTGAGTATGCGATCGAGTGATTGAAAGGTTCATGCAGGGCATATCTTCTTTTGGGGTGCGGCGATGCTGGCATTTTCAGAGACTTTTTATTATTTCCTGGGAACGCTGGATTGTCTCATGTAAGCATAACTTCCAAAGTGAGGCACTATCGATCTAAAAAGCCATTTACACCGTTAATCTGCGTAATCAGTGTTCATCAGTGGCAAATAAAACTTTTAGCCACTGTCTGCGAGCAGAGCGAGTAGCGGCGAAGCCATTAACGCTTATTTCACTGATTCTATCAATCTAATCGTACCAGTGTTTGCAGGATTGGTGTCATGTTTTTTCAACCGACCATAAGAAATAAAAAGACTCCATTTTCACAATGAGATCACTCCGAACACAATTCCACAATCATCTTCCGCCTCGAAAGCGGCGTCACAATCGCTTTACCTTTTTTCGTGATCTCCATGACTCTGAGAACGTCCTTTGGGATATACATCCCGAGTTTTCCTGCACCGACTGTGGATATGCTGCATTCGTAGCCTCCGGCTGGCTTGTTTCTGGTGTATCGATCGATTATCTTCGATGAACCGGCATCGAATGCGAAATCTCCGCAGTTCGAGCACCGGAGCCCGGTCAGATTCGGGATCACGATTCGTTCGCCAGCCAGCACAACCTCAAATACGAGATCATCTACAAAACTGACTGTGTGTGATCCGCATACCGGGCATGCCGCATCTGCGATATCCTTCAGTGGCGATCCGTGTCTGCCTGCGCGCCTCTTTGCGATCTCTATTTTTGTTTCCTCCACCATCTCAGGGGCTATGGTTGGAATATCAGATCCCCTTGATAAAGAAGATATCCATGAAATGACATCTAATATCACATGAGTTTCGGCAATTTC
>DASC01000182.1 GCA_002503595.1 Candidatus Methanogaster sp. UBA203
CACCTCAAAAAGAACCGGGAAAGAGGGGCAGGGTTAAACAACCTCCGCCCAAAAATCTGCTTGATCGGTTAGGGGGGCACAAACGGGAAGTGCTGGCATTTATGTACGACTTTGATGTACCGTTTGACAATAACCAGGCTGAACGGGATGTGCGCATGATGAAACTGAGACAGAAGATATCTGGTACTTTCCGGACTGCTGGAGGGGCAGATGTGTTTTGTAGTATCCGCGGGTATATATCTACAGTGCGGAAGAACGGACGTCATGTGCTCGATGCGATTCAGGATGCGCTTAGAGGGGATCCGTTCATTCCATCCGGCTGTGTAGGTGAGTAGTTACAAGGAAAGGAGGTATCAAATGACGAAATCTGGAAATTCTTAAGATGTCTTGTTGTTATTCACTTCGATTTGGAAAATGCTGGCAGCAGCGATTCGGTTTACTGCTGGAACCGCTTACTTGACCAACTCGAAAACAGAGATGAAGGGCAGGCGAAATCACTTTTCAATACTCTAACTTCTATTGTTGTAAAATACACTCGCTCCGCAGGTTCTATTGATACAAGTACTTTAAGAGCAGAGATTCCCGGCTCGATAGCTCTTAAAGACCATCCAAATTTTACATCGGATATTGCCAGCTTGAGAAAGCATACAGATAGAGTGTTAGAGTCTATTCACGACAACATTGGTGACAAGGTTCAACTACCACGAACGGAACTACTCGATCAGATAGAAACGAATATTAAGGAGAATGAGGTTGTTGCCATCACTGGGGAACCGATGATGGGTAAATCAGTATTGCTCAAGCTGTTGGCAAACCGATTGAGATCAGAAGGAGCGATAATTGCCCTCTCTGTTGAAAGACTTTCTGGCACAACAGCAGAAAATTTCTTGCACAACATCCACATTAAAAATGACTTCCAAAGCATCTTATTTTCCATGGGAACGGCTCCGCTCCGCTGCATCCTGATCGATGGATTGGAGCGCGTTAGAGGTGACGAAGACAGAAGAGGTATTTTGAATGATTTGATCATCGAAGTCCGCAAATACAACAGATCTGTTCTATCAAAGGGCGGGCATCAGGATAATTGCTGGAAAATCGTTTTTGCATGCAGAGAGTTAGACGCTACAGATGTTTTACGGCATTTGGAAACACGAAAGAACCTTGATGATAACTCTTTGGAAATGGTTAAAATCGGATCCCTGAGCGATGATGAAGTTGCGGAAGTGGTAGACCAATTGCCCCAGCTAAAAAAACTTGCGTCACAAGGACACTTGAAAGAAATTCTTTCGTTCCCTCTGGTATTGGATATATTGACCCTTCCGGATATTTCACTCCCGTCCGAAGGGATTCCTCCAGTACTAACTGAAACTTGGCTTTTGGATTGGTTTTGGAAGGAGGTTGTTCGGTTAGGTGGCGAGTTACGACCGGGCAAGGGAAAGCCTGACACGCGAGAGCGATTACTGATTCGTATCGCAAGGCAAGCAGTGGGCGGTGATGATTTCATAACTGTGAGTGACGATATGGATTTTGAAGCAGTTTCAGGATTGGTTTCGGATAGACTCATAATCAGGGAAGATAACCATATCCGATTCGCTCATGATGTCTATGAAGATTGGGCTTTAGCACTTCTATTGAAACACAATAATCGAGACATTCCAGAATTTTTAACCGAGATTGGTGAGCCACTTCGTTTGGTGAGAGCTTTTCGCCTGTATGCTTCCGGACTTTTAGAGGTTAAGCAGTCACCAGAGACTTGGCTAAATCTTTTGGCTGCTTTAGAGGGCAAACACACTCTTTCTCCTCGCTGGTATCAAATTGCATTGATTGCACCACTGTTCTCCCCCTTATTAAATGAAATATTGCCGCAAATACAATCATGCTTGCTTGAGAACGATGCGGCACTGTTAAGTAAATTTTTGAAGGCGTTGAGGACGATCTGTGTCCAACCAAGTCCAATGGCATATACTGCCTTTGGTGATTTGCCGCCAGCAGAACTCGAAAAATATCTTGCTTACTGGACGATACCAATTTGGGAACAATGGGCCCCAGTTATTCAATTGGTATTGCAAAATCCAAGTGCAATCAATGATGAAGTTGCACTTGAATTCGCATACATTGCTGAAAAATGGATGACAAATACTGAGAAAGATCAATTATTCCGCAAGGAGATAGCAAACCTTAGTTTAAAAATACTCGATGATGGTTTGTTACAGAGTTATAAAGACGAGCCCAGAAACCAGTATATCAAATCCGTTATTAGAGCGGCTAATTGTTTCCCTGATCGGGTTGACAATTTCGTTAAGCAAAATGCGTTGAGGGATGTAGAGAATGCAAACTATGGTTTCGAAGAACTCATTCTCAACGATGGGTGGATCCCGCTTTGCAAGCATCTCCCGAAAACTGCTGTAGAATTGCTCGAATCTATCTTATGTGAAAAATTAGAACCTGATGGATTTGGAAGCTACCACCATCTATTTAGGGATTTGGGGATTGGATTCACAAGATGGCACCCCCCGACATATCTGAAAGGACCGTATATTGGTTTACTGAGATTGCACCCGGATGAAGGTTTGGAACTTATCCACAGAGTTACAAACCATGCAACCAGATGCTGGAAAATGGGGAAAGAATTGGACTTTGGCAAAGGAAGAAAGCCAATACCGCAGATGATCTGGCTTAAGAATGGGGCTATTGAAGTTTGGGGTGACGAACCTGTTTACTGCTGGTATAGATACCCAAGTGTAGCACCGGACGCCATCACTTGTTCATTGATGGCTCTTGAATATTGGATGAATGAACAGTTAAAGAATGGTGCCGATCCACAAGAACTGTTTGAGAGAGTTTTACAAGATACGAAATCAGTAGCCGCGGTTGGTGTCTGTTCATCCGTGGCATTGGCGAACGCAGAGATATGTCGAGAAGCAATAATCCCAATGCTTGAAAATCCTGCCTTTTGGATGATGGATATTTACCGATTCGCTCAAGATGTACTGGGCCCAGGTTCTGCCAATATGTTTTCAACTTATTCCTCGTTGGGAACTAATAAAGCAGACCATAAAATCTTACTCGATCTCGCCAAACAACCCCATCGCAAATTTGATATACAAAGTTTTGTTCTTCCTATCTTACTATCCGGATCTGAAAATTCCCGCCAGCGGCTCCAGAATGCGATGCGGGCTTTTCCAGGCAATCCTCCTTTTTTGTATGAGGCTGAGAAGAAAGATGATTTCATAGTCCATGAAAGAATCGAAACTTGTAAGATGTGGGCAGCACAAGCGGAACGGGAAAATTATGAGAATGTTGAAACTGAAGTGGGAGGGCAGATCGGGATTCGGTTCAAACTTCCAGCAGAATTGGAAAAGGAACGGAAAGAGAAATCAAAACCTGCTGAAGATCTAATTAAGTTTTGCGGTCTTCAAGGCTGGTCAATGAATCCCATAGATAACGGTGAGATCGGTCAAACATTTACCATTCAGTCCGCAATGGAATATGCTCAAGAGTTGGTTCGTCAAGATGATCCATTATATCAACCTATGAACTTCCTTGAATATTCAGAACAACGAGCGAATACTATCGCTGCTTTTGCAGCAGCTTTGGTGATACATCAGTGGCAATGGATCGAGAAGAACGATTGGGCTTTATGGTGCAGAAAACAACTACTAATTGCTGCTAAACGACCCGAACCACCTGTGAGACTTCATGATGAAGTCTCGAGGAATTTAATGAGTTACAGGAGATCCGCAGCTAGTGCTTTGCCGATCCTTCTCCTAAAATGTCCGAAAGACAGAAAAATTCGAAAAGCGATATTTGCTTTGACCTTGTATAGAAATGATGAAGTCAGAGCTTACCTATTTAACGGACTTAAAACACTGTGGGCGACAGACCAAAAAACAATATGGAAATGCATTGATACTGTTATAAAATCCTCGCGTACATGTCCGAAACCCATCAGAAATTGTACACCCACTGAAATAGATTCACACCATCTTCAGTCTATTCTCTATTGTCTCCCATCAGACGTTCAAATCACCGAGATACCATCATCAAACAAACTTGTTGATTTTCTGGAAGAGCTTCTGCTATTTACGATTAACACTTACATCCACTTTGAGAACGAGGACAAACATTATGATGAATTGGATCATAACGATTGGAATCGTCTCTTCTTCCCAATTATCGCCAATGCTTTGTTACAACTGCCTCAAAATGTTGCAGAACCTAAGTTATTAGATCCGATAATGACTAACTGGGAACGATCACCAGCGATGATGAAATGGCTATTGCGAGGGGTTGTCTGGATTAAACCCCAATCCGAACTTGAAGATAGGTTCATTGAAATATGGCTTGACGTAGGCAACCATGTGTTGGCATCAGCTCACAACAATATACTTGGATATCACCCCAATAATGAAATGAGAGATATACTTGGCTTACTCATTTTCGTTGACCCCACAGGAATAGTACCTAACGTTCGAGAATGGGCGCCAATGAAGAAAATGACATCGTTTATTAGTCGCTGGTGTGATACTGTGGGGCATCGCCCAGACTGTTTTTCAAGCTTAGTCAGACTTCTTAAAGAGGGTGGATTTGACCTTATTCCTGAATTTGGTATTAGTTGGCTCTATAATTGCATCCGTAAGGCAGATGACCATAAAAACTTTTTCGAAAGAAGTGGAACCACTGGTTCACTCGCTGAACTTCTTCATGATTCGTGGTCAAAACAAGAACAGTCTATCAAACAATATCCAGAAAGACTCAAACATTTTGCATTCATAGTAGATCAAGTGGCAGAACAAGGCGAAAGTATTGCTGTTCGGCTTCAATCACGATTACAGGAGGGTATTTATGATAAATAAAACGGGCGCATTTCATATGACGTGTGATTTGCAGCTTACGTTTCGCACAAAGCCTGTGGATGTTCACCCACAACCACACCCCCAAAACACAATAACCACCCACACCAACGGAGCTGACCCCAAATGCCCAGACGCACCAGAAAACCCGAAAAGAAACCGATCGACTAATACGACCACAAGGAAGCCAGCCGCGCCAACAACCCCCCGGTCAGGCTGACAACTCATGAGACTGACCGAGTGACCGACTCAGCCCGCCTGATCGTTCCTGATGTCACGGATACGCTTCTTTCGGAGATGGTCTCAAAGATCGTGAAACACTTCCATCCGGATAAGGTGATTCTCTTTGGCTCAAGGGCATGGGGAGAGCCAACAAGAGTGAGCGATCTGGATATTCTGGTCGTAATGGATCTTGAGGGCTCTCCCATCCGCAAAGCATCAGAGATTTCAAGGATTGTGAGACCCAAATTCCTGCCAATGGATATTATTGTACGCACGCCCGATGAAATATAACACAGGATCGGGATTGGAGATCCGTTCATCAAAAGGATTATGAACAAGGGGAAGGTGCTGTATGAATGAAGAACTGGTCAAAGAGTGGACTAAAAAAGCAGAAGAAGATTGTTTGGCGGTTGAAGAGCTCTACAAGATATCGGTCAGGCGATTTGCTGCAATAATATGCTTTCATGCGCAGCAGTGCGCCGAGAAATATCTCAAGGCGTTGCTCATATCCTACAACATCGAACCACCGCGGACTCATTCGCTGGAGACGCTGCTTGATTCGATAGTCGATAACGTACCCGAACTTGAGCAATACCGGGACATGCTCACAGGTCTCACACCGTACAGCGTAGAGTACCGCTATCCGGGTGTGGCGGCAACATCAGACGATGCCGAATATTGTGTTGAAACCGTGTGAGAACTGCGTAAAGCATTCAACGGTATAATAAAATCGTAACTAACTGAATTTATGAAGGTGATGCAATGACCCAAGCACAGATCGACCTCCCAAAAGAAGAGATCGCCGAGTTCTGCAAGAAATGGGGGGTCCATGAGTTCTCATTCTTCGGCTCAGTGCTCACAGACGACTTCCGACCCGATAGCGATATAGACGTACTCGTCACCTTTGAGGAGGATTCGAAACATACGTTATTCGATCTCGTGCACATGGAGGACGAACTCAAGCAGATATTCGGACGTGAGGTAGACCTGTTGACGCGACGGGGCGTGGAGCAGAGCCGGAACTACATCCGCCGCAAGTCAATCCTCTCGTCACTGGAGCAGTCTATGTCTCGTGATATGGCATATCTCCTCGATATCCTTCTCGCGGCTAAGGATGCCAGAGATTTCACGGCAGGGCTCGATAAGGCTGCTTTTCTCTCCGACCGAATGCCAGTACGCAGTAACCTACTGTCTGGAAGTGATCGGTGAGGCTGTTAAGCGGTTATCTGATGAGTGCCAGAGTACGTATCCGGATATTCCATGGTCAGCGATGGCGCGGATGCGTGATCTGCAGATCCCTGCTGATGACAATGTGAATTTGAACGATGTCTGGGATACGGTTCAGGATGACGCGCCCGTTTTGATCTCCGGACTCGAGCGAATCGTTCCACCAGAGGATGAGATATGAAATCCGCAATCGACCAACTGATCATCAATTCCCATATATGGGGACAGAGCAATACATGAGCTTGTGACCGCGAAACTCGCTTTCCCGCACTCGAAGCAGGTAGGCGCCCTGCAGGATTGCCCGGGAGGGTGGCAATTGCGCGATAGTATGAATGAGAAAAACGGATATGCTAAATAATATGTGGCAAACAGATAACCCTCAATCTGTGTAATCTGTGTAAATCAGTGGTTGGTAATGGTTTTTAGCCACAGATTAACGCTGATTCCACTGATTTCATCCACATGTTACCCGAGCATGTACGGAAAAACGGAGAGATAAGACATGAAAACAATAAAAAAGGTTCTTGAGGAGTTTCTGGAGGAGCAGCAAGCTCGCCTGAAGCCAAGAACGTATAGCGGGTACGAGTATGCGATAGAGCTCTTCGAGGATTACTTAAACGGCTATGCGTACCAATATCTGGACGAAGATGACAACAAACTCTTTGATAAACTCTATGATGAGGGGGATAAGGAGTTTTGTGAAATATTCGGACCTGATAAAATCGGACCATACGAAATTGGTGATTTCCTTGATGACTTCATGATCCGGAAGGTGGCAGGCAGCAAGGATTTTATGAAAACGGTCGGCAGGGTCATGCGGAAATTTGTTAAATGGATGAAGGAGAAGGGATATATGGATGAGGAAGAGTACGGGATTTCCGCTGAGGTCGTTGACGAACTTAAAGACGAACTGCCCGCGGTGACGGAACTATCTGATTTGATCTATAATTACATCGGGGACAATCCGCCCGGAGATGTTACCGAAACCAGAGATGGGTATTTCACGGTGACAAAGATTAAACCCGGTAAATTGTGGCTCGGGGACTATATGGGGTCTAAAGAAAATATAGGTCCGGTCATCGTCTCTGATGAGATCAGTTCGAGCTGCAAGGTTGGGTGGACGATCTGTCTTGAGATGGGCAGAACCGGTAAGGGCTGGGAGATGATGGGAAGCGGAAATGTTTATCCGAGCTAAGTGGTATGGTGACAAAACCGGAACTCCTCGCCCCGGCAGGCAACAACGAATCCCTCCTCGCTGCTGTTGAGAACGGCTGCGACGCAGTCTACCTCGGAGCAACTACGCTCTCCGCAAGAGCGTCTGCCGCCAACTTCACGCCCGACGAACTTGCAGACGCAATCGATTATGCGCATCTCCGGGGCGTTAAGGCGTACGTCGCGGTAAACACGCTCGTAAAGGATAGCGAGACCAACGATGCTGCGGATCTGCTGCGCCACCTGGACGAATCGGGCGCGGATGCCGTGATCGTGCAGGACATTGGGCTGCTCTCGATGGCGCGGTCGCTTGCACCCGATCTTCCGATCCACGCAAGCACCCAGATGACGGTGCACAACAGCGAAGGCGCGGGGTTTCTGCAAGATATGGGTGTTAAGAGAGTCGTGCTCGCACGAGAGATGACGCTTGATGAGATCAAGCAGGTGCGGCAGAATACCGATCTCGAGATCGAGATATTCGTGCATGGTGCGCTCTGCATCTCGTATTCAGGACAGTGTCTCATGAGCAGCATGATCGGCGGACGGAGCGGGAATAGGGGAGTCTGCGCCCAGCCGTGCCGGAAGCGGTACCGGTTACGAACCCTGCCCGGTGGGCGTGATGTGAAGACTGACGGCGGGTACCTGTTAAGTCCGAGAGACCTGAACACGAGCCGGATTCTTCCGGAACTGATCGAGGCAGGGATCGATTCGTTCAAGATCGAGGGGCGTCTCAAGCGAGCCGAATACGTGGCTTGCGTGACCCGGATATACCGCGGCTTGATCGATCGATACATAAAAGACCCGCCCGGGTACTTTGTTTCAGATGAGGAGTCCCGGTCTCTTGCGCAGGTCTTTAACAGAGGTTTTACGGCAGGATATCTCACAGGAAACCCGCGTGGCAAACTGATGAGCCGCAGGCGTCCGCACAATCGTGGAATCCCCATCGGAACAGTCATCGGATGCGACCGGACGCGTCTCCGCATAAGACTCTCAGGCACGCTCTGCATTGGAGACGGGATCGGTGTCACAGGTGCCGCAGGGGTGGGGGCTAAGGGTGATGGGGTGGGCGAGGGTGCGGGTGTGGATGGCGACGGTTCTGGCACGATCGTCCACCGGATGTATGCAGGCGGCAGGCAGGTGGATCACGCCGGCAACGGCACGGTTGTCGATATACCAACTCCGTCAGACGCGCAGGTGCGTGCCGGGAGTGCTGTCTATAAGACGTTTGATAAGCCGCTTATGGATTCGCTCAGGAGTTCGTTTACATCCCCCGTCCCCCTGCGGAGGATTCCTGTCACCATCACCGCAGAAGCCGCGGTCGGCTCACCGCTCGGACTGCGGATCGAGGATACTGACAACAACGCGGTCTATGTACACTCGGAGTACGTGATCGAGCGTGCGGTCAGCAGACCAACGACAGGGGAAGAGATCGTACGGCAGCTTGCAAAACTTGGGAACACGGTTTTTGAGGCGTCCGAATCTGATATCGATCTCCGGATCGAGGGCGGGGGCGACATATTCATCCCGGTCAGCCAGTTAAACCGCGTCAGGAATGACGCTGTATCGCGGCTTGCTGATGCACGGATAGCCAGAGGTAGGCGCGGTGCCCGTGCCCGGCATCGGCACGACCGTTCCGCGGATGCCGCCGGGATCATGCGAACCACAGAGCCGCGGGCGCAGATCGCGGACGCCGCAAAAACATCATCGCCTGCCGCCGTATCGCTCGCGGTCAGTGTGAATGGCATGGACGGCGTGAGGAGCGCAATCGCTGGCGGCGCAGACGTGATCTATCAGGGCGGCGAGAGGTACCGGGAGGTGGGGGCAGATGCGGAAGCGGAAGCGTTCGACCTCGAGACTGCGACCCGGTATGTGCACCAGAGCGGACGCAGGATCTACCTGAACACGCCCCGGATCGCCAGTGACTCGCAGATGCGCGGTGTGGCAGATGCCATGTCCGGAGCCATCCGATTCGGCGCAGACGGCGTGCTGGTGTCCAATCACGGCGCATTCAGACTCGCGGAAGAGATGGGTCTTGATATAATTGTGGATAGTCCGCTCAATGTCTTTAACCGGATGTCGCTTCGATTCTGGACGGAACGCGGTGCAGAACTGGTTACGCTATCGCCTGAACTCACGCTTGCAGAGATTCGCGAGATTGCAAAGTACGGTGCGGTCGAGTGCATCGTGCACGGGCGGCTCACGCTCATGGAATCAGAGCACTGCGTGGTTGGTGGGATACTTGGTGGCGCGGATTCCTGTACTGCGCCGTGCGAGGATGGTGGGTTTGAACTGGTGGATGAGAAAGGGTATGTATTCCCGCTTCAGATGGATACGGACTGCAGGATGCATCTTCTGAATTCAAGCGAACTCTGTATGCTTGATCACATCCCTGCTATTGTCAGAGCCGGCGTTTCGAGTATCAGGATCGAGGCGAGGGGTGCCGAGTGTGCCCGCGTCAGGGAGATCACGCGGTTGTACCGGGCTGCGCTCGATGGATGCTCTGCGAGGGGTGGCGGGGTTCGAATGACATGTAAGGACGTAACAGGGGAATACACAACAGGACACTACAGGAGAGGAGTTTTATGAGAATATTCCGGTTACATCATTTCATGCAGCTTCTGCATAGCACGGCGATGGAACCGTCGGATATGCCCGGTAAACGTGCCTGAATACTTCATCGGTTATTGTGTTCACATCATCAGTAGTGTAACTCTTCACTGGCAACCCCGTTTTGTCGCTCCAGAGGAAATTGCGAATAGTCCCCCGCACAGAGTCGCGTGTTGCCTCCTTGTCACGCCAGTGATCGACCCGGAGTTTCTTCGCCTTTAACTTTCGCAGCAGACCAACAGCAACAGCCTTGATCCGCTTGATTTCGGATGCGCTGAGATTCTGCTTTTTTAAGAGATCGAAAATTGCCAGCGACTCCTCATCCAGTCCTTCGCGTACTGCCCGGCTTTCTTCCTCATCCAGCTCCTGAACCAGTTTGAGCAAGGCAACGAAAGTCTGCTCGATGGTTACCTGATCTTTTTCGCGGTTGTATTCTGCAACAATCTCTTCGTAGTGCTGCTGGAAGTCGGTTCGTAGTGGGTTCTGGTTCAACAGCCGTTGCAGCCGTTGCTCGACGACGTGTCTTAAGTTCTGGACTGTGGTATTCTTTCTCGGGCTCTGTTCAAACTCCCGCTTCAGCCTGTCAAAGTCGATCTTGCTGATGTCATAAGGGTCATGTTTTTCGGTCACTCCGTCGGCGGTTGTCTCGATCGCCTCGTCTAACACCTGATGCAACTGTTGAATAATGTCCGTGATGTCGGCTTGCTCCCGGTCATGCTGCAAGCTCTTGTAAACGATGTTGATCGCGTCCCGATCAGCCCGGTGCGCGTTGACGCCCCGGACGTTGATGCATGCCTTGAACTTCTTGAACACCTCGCGGCACATCACCTCGAAGCGCTTGCGAGTTTCATCGTTTACGTTTGCCGCCTCTTTGCATGCCACGATGGCGGCGTTGCGCTTAAAGCCAGTCGTCCGGATAACATCGTCAAGTGTTGCGCTACGCTCGTCGAGAAACGCACGCACGAACGCAATCGTCTCGGCGAGGTCTGCCAACAGCTCCTCCTCCGGCTTTGCCGGATCGATCTCACCGCCCGGACCGCCTACCTCTGTACCTGCGAATGTCGCAAGAGCCTTACGCAGGTGTTTGAGAATGCCGCAGTAATCGACGATCAGGCCGTTGTTCTTACCCTCGTGCACGCGGTTGGCGCGGGCGATCGCCAGCATCAGGGTGTGCGCTTTGAGCGGCTTATCAAGATAGAGCGTGGACAGGCACGGCACGTCGAAGCCGGTCAGCCACATGGCGCAGACGATGACGATGCGGAAAGGATGCTCTTCCTCCTTGAATGCCTCGTCCAGATCCATCCGCTGCATGTTCCGGAACTGTGGCTTGCTGCGCATCGACTCGGGCAGGTCGATGCCTTCCTTGATCAGCCGGCGGTGCGGGGTGATGTCGATGTCCCATTTGCGGAACTTGTCCACCTCGCCCTGCTCCTCGCTGACCACCACCGCCACGCGGGTCTCCCGCATCCAGTCGATCTGCTGCTTCAAGAGCTCCTTCTGCTC
>DASC01000132.1 GCA_002503595.1 Candidatus Methanogaster sp. UBA203
GATCAGGATCGCTGCGAATTCCATCTCGGCAGTGCGGTAGCGCCGTCAGGGTATGTATGGGTCTTCCCGAAGGGTAACCGGTGTGCAAATATCGGAATCGGGGTCGGTGGCAATACATGCAGCCCGGGAAAACGTCCGATCGATCTGCTACAGGACTTTGTCAGGACTCGCTACCCCGATGGCAAGATCATCGAACTCGTGGTCGGCGGCGAGCCAGCATCCGGACCGATCGAACGGACGGTCGCAAACGGCTTGATGCTGGTAGGTGATGCGGCACGGCAGGTCGATCCGCTCACAGGCGGCGGTATCGCCAATGCGATGGATGCAGGGAGCATCGCAGGAGACGTTGCTGCCGGTGCGATTGCGGAAGGGGACGTCTCTCTGGCGAGATTGCAGGAATACGATGCCGGCTGGAGGGAGGATTTCGGAAAGAGATTGAACAGGTCGCTTGCTGTTAAGGATCGTTTCGTATCGCTTACGGATGATGACCTGAACAAGCTTGCGCATTCTGTCGAAGGTCTTGACTTTGCCACGATGGATCTCTTCGGACTGCTGGTCGCACTGATCAGGAAGAACCCGAAGACGCTCTTTGGTCTGCGGAAGATGTTTATGTGATTCTGACTCGGGTGGTGTCTTGCTGCTGATCCGTGCAATGGCAGCCGCACCACCAACATCTTTAAATATCCGGAAATACAAGATAATCTTTGTGATGCGGTTTATTGGCAGAGAAGGTGCTGGAGTACGTGGAAGAGAAAGGCGTTTCGCTTTAATGCCTTGCCATGCTGGCGGGGGCATCGATGGATCTCCTGAAAAACCACTTGACCCGGATCGATGGATGGAAGGATGCGACAGAGGCAGATCGTGGAATGTACGGGAAACTCGATGAGTTTCTATCACAGTTCGAGGAGTGAGAACGATGTATAAAGAACCAACAAAACTATCCGCCCTCATCGGCAGGATATTGAAAGACGAAGGTATAGATTCCGAAGTACTGGAAGAGAAATACGACGGAATGGCGAACGATTTGATGGGTGGATATGATGGCGTATATGAACCAGATACAAACACCGAGGCAGTTGTCACCCAGATACTTGACAACACGATGCATGGATATCTGTGCCACCATTTCATGTTCCCAATGGTTGAACATTTATCGTTTGATGACGATGAACTCGCAACCAGAGTTTGTGATGAACTATTCGAGATGACCGAAGACAAGTTTCAACCGTTTTGGAACGACGTGTTTCCAGACAAACCTCTCGATATCGTCGTGAAAGACATCATCAACATGATAGTCCGCGAGGATGATTTGAGTCCCGAGGATACGGTTGCTTTCGATACAACTGAATAAACCAACCAAAGGAGATGTGAGAACTATGGATAAACAAACGCTACGTATATGGGTGGGGATGGTGATGGTGCTTTGATTATGTGCATCAGCGGATAGATTGTAGTATTCATTCGAGGTGTTGACTGTCCATGTTCCGTTGATGTAGATTGTCGTGTAATTGAAATCTGCGTCTGTTGGACTGTCCCATGTCCAATTATGCCAGAAATTGCCCGTTGTGTTCGCAAGATTGGTTATGCTGGCTGGAGGGAGGAGTTTGGGAAGAGATTGGACCGGTCGCTTGTTGTTAAGGATCGTTTCGTATCGCTTACGGATGATGATCTGAACAAGCTTGCGCATTCTGTCGAGGGTCTTGATTTTGCCACGATGGACCTCTTCGGACTGCTGGTTGCACTGATCAAGAAGAACCCTAAGACGCTCTTTGGTCTGCGGAAGATGTTTATGTGATTCGGGCTTGGGTGGTGTCTTGCTGCTGATCCGTGCAATGGCAGCTGCGCCACCAACATCTTTAAATATCCGGAAATACAAGATAATCTTTGTGATGCGGTTTATTGACAGAGAAGTAGAACTCGAGTTTCTAGAAAAGAAATTCAACTCATCAGGTGCCCAATTTGTAGTTATCTACGGCAGAAGACGGGTTGGGAAAACCGAATTGATAAAACAATTTTGCAAAGAAAAAAACTCGCTTTACTTTCTCGCAGACAAGAGGGGAACGCTGTTGAACGTAGAAAGGTTTGCACAAAAAGCAGCAGACCAATTAAGTGATGTCGTTCCAAAAGCAGAGAATTTTTATGACCTTTTCAGGTACTTAATCCAGCGCATTGCCTCTGAAAGAGTCGTCATCGTTATAGACGAATTTTCCTACCTTATGGAGCGGGATAATACAATATCTTCTGTGTTTCAGGTTATATGGGACGAATACTTAAAAGACGAGAATGTTATGTTGATCCTTTGTGGTTCATCGGTATCCATGATGGTTGAAGGTGTGCTTTCACAGAAAGCACCGCTGTACGGGCGACGGACCGGACAATGGAAGCTTGATCCGCTAAAGATACACAATGTGCTGGAATTCCACAAAGGGATCGATGCTGAAAGGGCTGTTGAGTTTTATAGCGTCACCGGTGGAGTTCCTCTTTACATTCTCGAATTCGATGCGGAGAAAAATATATTTGAAAACATAAGGGAGCATATTTTAACAAAAGGGGAGTTCCTGTATGACGAAGCAGAGACGCTGCTGAAAGAAGAACTGAGGACATATTATTTATATCTTTCTATATTTGAGGCTATTGCGATGGGTAAAACCCGCAGTGTCGAAATTGCTGATTATTCAAAGATCACACAAAAGGATTTGCCAAAATATTTAACAACTCTGATGAAACTGGAACTTGTAGGAAAGGAACATCCTGTAACAGAGAAAGAACAGAGCAAAAAGACACGGTATTTTGTGAAAGATGATTTTTTCAGGTTTTATTTCAAGTACGTACACCCAAACAAAACAGAGATAGAATCTGGAAACCCGGATAAAGTGATAAGTGTCATAAAAAGGGATTTTGGCTCGTATGTTGGAAAAAGCTTCGAAAATGTAGTCTACGAATTCCTTGTGAAACTGAACTCACTATGCAGACTGCCTTTCAGTTTTACCAGGATCGGTAGAATGTGGGGGAAGATCCCGGGCAAGCCGAAAGGAGAGAACACGTACGAAATAGACCTCGTTGCCTTAAACGATAGAACAAAAGAGATTCTTTTTACAGAGTGCAAATGGAAGAACAAAAAGACGGATGTCGGCGTCCTCGAAACGCTGGATGAAAAATCCCGGTTTGTCAAGTGGAACAATGCCGAAAGAAAAGAATATTTTGCTGTTTTCTCAAAATCGGGCTTCACAGAGAAGGCATACACGTATGCAGAAAAGAACAGCGTTTTGCTTTACACACTTCCGGATGTGTTACGATGAACAAATCCGAACCATCAAACGAAACCGCGTGGTATCAATTGACCGCAGAAGAGGTCTTTGAATCGCTCGGATCAGGGGAGTCCGGGCTCACCTCAGATGAGGCTCGTGCAAGGCTTGACCGTTACGGATATAATGAGCTGACATTTGCGAAACGCAGTGCGCTCGTCAGATTTCTGATGCAGTTTCACAGTTCCTTGATCTATATCCTGCTCGCTTCTGCCGCAGTTACCAGTGTTCTGGATATGTGGATGGATACTGTGGTTATTATTGCCGTGGTTCTTGCAAACACGATCATCGGATTTATTCAGGAAGGAAAAGCCGAGGCATCGGTTGAGGCACTTGAGAAGATGATGGTGCCGAATGCGACAGTGATACGGGATGGTACAAAGGCTGTCGCACCAGCAAGAGAACTGGTTCCAGGAGATGTGGTGCTGCTGGAAGGAGGGGACAAAGTTCCTGCAGACCTGCGGCTCTTCTACACAAAGAACCTGAGCGCAGATGAAGCAGCGATTACAGGAGAGTCTGTTCCTGTTGGCAAGCACACCGATCCGGTCATGGAAAAAGCAACGATTGCAGATCAGAAGTGCATGGCATGGAGCGGCACATTTGTAACAAAAGGCATGGGATCCGGGATCGTTGTCGGAACCGGGGAAGAGGCAGAGATCGGCAGAATCGCAAAACTGATAAAAGAGACAGAGAAGATCATAACACCGCTTACGAGGAAGATGGCAGAGTTCACCAGATTCCTTGTCATTGCAATCCTCTCAATCACCGTTTTTAACTTTGTACTGGCTGTATGGTTCGGATATGATCTGGTTTATGCGTTTCTCGCCTCGGTGTCGATGGCGGTCGCTGCGATACCAGAGGGGCTGCCTGCGGTGGTAACGATGGCTCTGGCATTCGGTGTGACCGCTATGGCACGCAGGGATGCGATCATCAAACGACTGCCTGCCGCAGAGACACTTGGATGCACCACTGTGATCGGCTCGGATAAGACCGGAACGCTCACCAAGAACCAGATGACGGTGTCGCGGATATACTCCGGAAGAATGGACTACATGGTAACAGGGGTCGGATACAAGCCAGAAGGGGAGTTTATCCCGGCTCAGATGAGTGCAGAGTTGATCAAAACATTGGAAGCTGGTTATGTCTGCAATGACGCAGGTGTCGTTGGGGGGGACGGCTACAACATCATCGGAGATCCAACCGAAGGCGCACTCCTGGTCTCTGCAATGAAAGCGGATATCAAAGAGGGCTTGCCGCGGCTGGACGAGATACCGTTTGAGTCGGAGCAGCAGTACATGGCTACGCTTCACGAGGAGGGCGGAAAGCATATCGTATATGTGAAGGGCTCGCCTGAGCGGATTCTTGGTATGTGCCAGACCCAGATGATCGATGGCGAGATCGAACCGATAAACAGAGAAGATATAGTGAAAAAATCGGATGAGATGGCAGAAGAAGCGCTCAGACTTCTTGCCATGGCATATAAGGTAACTGATAAAGGATCACTCGATCAAGAGGATCTCGCGAATATGACCTTTCTTGGGATTCAGGGGATGATCGATCCGCCAAGAGAGGAGGCGATAGACGGGGTTGAGAGATGCAAGAGCGCTGGAATACGGGTTGTGATGATCACAGGAGACCATGCGAAGACCGCGAAAGCCGTCGCCCGCCTGCTCGGAATCGATGCGGATAGAGTGCTCTCAGGAGGGGATTTATCGCAGATGAGTGATTCTGAACTGTATGATGTCGTGGAGGATGTATCCGTATATGCACGGGTTGCGCCTGAACACAAGTTCAGGGTAACAAAAGCCCTGCAAGCGCATGGGCATGTTGTTGCGGTCACAGGCGATGGCGTAAATGATGCACCAGCGCTGAAAGCTGCCGACATCGGAATTGCGATGGGGATCACCGGAACCGAGGTAAGCAAGGAGGCATCCGACATGATCCTCGCTGATGACAACTTTGCAACGATCGTATCTGCAGTGGAGGAAGGGCGGTATGTCTATGATAATATCAAAAAGGTCATCCTGTACACGCTTCCGACAAATGGCGGGCAGACGCTGCTGGTTATAGGAGCGATACTGCTTGCTCCATTTCTGGTACTCTTCAGGGATTGCCTTCCACTCGAACCGGTGCAGATACTCTGGATCAATCTCTTCGATGCGGTAGCACTCGCGCTTCCGATCATCAAGGAACCGATGGAGAAGGATTTGCTCGAGAAACCCCCGAGAAATCCGGATGAACGGATAACCGATTCTCCGTTCTTTAAGAAGGT
>DASC01000217.1 GCA_002503595.1 Candidatus Methanogaster sp. UBA203
GGGATAACTATGTCTATAAAAGTCGTGGTTAATGGCTATGGAACGATTGGAAAGCGTGTAGCAGATGCTGCCGCGCTCCAGTCGGATATGGAGGTTCTGGGTGTGGCAAAGACACGCCCGAACTTCGAGGCCCGGATGGCAGTTGAGAAAGGGTATCCGCTGTATGTGCTTGCTGGCAGGGAACCTGAGTTCGAGGCTGCCGGGATAGAAGTGAGCGGCACGGTTGAGGATATGCTCAAGATAGGGGACGTTGTTGTGGACTGCACGCCTAGCAAGGTTGGCGCCCAGAACAAGGCACTCTACGATGCCGCCGGCATAAAAGCGATGTGGCAGGGCGGGGAAGACCACGAACTCGCGGGAATCTCGTTTAATGCGCACTCGAACTATGACGGGGCGTTCGGATGCGATTATGCAAGGGTCGTCTCCTGCAACACAACGGGACTATCCAGGGTCCTCTCAACGCTTGATGCCGCGTTCGGTATCGAGAAGGTGCGTGCGACGCTCTGCAGGCGATCCGCAGATCCCGGGGACGTCAAGAAGGGTCCGATCAATGCGATCGTACCTGAACTGAAGATGCCATCCCATCACGGACCTGATGTGAAGACGGTGCTTCCCGAGATCGATATCGATACCGTTGCGATCAAGGTTCCAACGACGCTTATGCACCTGCATATCGTGAACATGGGCCTGAAAGATGCGTGCACGTCCGAGGATGTGCTCGAGGCTCTCGATGAGAACTCAAGGATCCGGCTCATCAGCGAGGGGATGGCTTCGACCGCGGAGGTCATGGAACTGGCACGCGATATGAACCGCCCGCGTAGCGATATGTGGGAGAACTGCGTATGGGAGGAGTCGGTCAACGTATCTGATTGCGAGTTATACCTGTTCCAGGCGATCCACCAGGAATCTGACGTAGTACCTGAGAACGTCGACTGTATCCGGGCTATGACTGAGACCGAGAGCGATGCGATGCGATCGATTACGATGACAAATAAGGCGATGGGGCTTTAAACGCGGATGAAGATCGTAATTATCGGTGCAGGAGAGGTCGGATACTCGATCGCAAAAGCATTATATGTAAATAACGATATCATCCTCATCGATAAGAGGGAAGAATCCTGCGAAAGGGCGGGTAAACTGGATGTGCAGGTCATTCAAGGAAATGGCGCCAATGTAGATATCTTAAAGCAGGTTCTGCCAGCAGATCTTGTGGTTGCTGTTACAGGCAACGATGAGATCAATGTCGTTGCCTGCATCGCTACAAAGTTGCTCACAAAGGATAGGGAGGCATGCACGACGATAGCCAGGGTTTCGAATCCTGACTACATAAACAAGGCGACTGCACACCGGAGAGAGATCGGCATGGATTATATGATCTGCCCTGAACTGACGCTTGCCTCAGAGGTTGCGGGGATCATATCGGTGCCATCCGCGGTAGGTATGGAAGCATTCGCCGAGGGCAGGGTCAAGATGATGGAGTTCAAGGTTGGTAGGGATACGACATTCGACGGGATATCGCTTGCGGATGCGGAAATTCCTGATTGCTGCGTCATCAGCGCGCTTGTCAGGGGAAAGGACGTCCTGATTCCACATGGCAGCGATGTCATGCACGAAGACGACCATATAATCGTTATTGGAAAGCAGGAATCCATAACCGAGATCGAGGGGATGTTTGGCGGCGGCTCGAACATGCGTAGCAAGGTGATGATCGTTGGCGCTGGCACTGTCGGGTTCTACCTTGCAAGTCTGCTTGCAGAGCGCGGCGACGTCGATCTCAAGATCATCGAGGCAGACGAGGGTCGGTGTGTGGAGATTGCAGGTGCGCTTTCCGGTGCACTGGTGCTGCATGGCGACGGCACCGATGAAGCGCTTCTAATGTCAGAAGGTGCGGGTGCGATGAATGTGATCATTGCAACGACCGACAGCGACGAGAGGAACCTACTCTGCCTGCTGCTCGCAAAGCAACTCGGCGCAAAGAAAGTCATCGCCAAGGTCGATCGATCCGAGTACATGAAACTCTTTGAGATGGTCGGCATCGATGTGGCACTCTCCCCAAAACAGGCAACCATCGACGGGGTCCTGCGCGTCAGCATGGGTGCTGGTGTTGAGTCGCTCGCAACCATCGAGGGCGAACAGGCAGAGATCATCGAGTTGATAGCAGCACCCGGATCAAAGATGACAAAGAAGACCCTCGATAGGATCAAGTTTCCGAAAGGCGCCATAGTAAGCGCGATCGTGCGTAATAACGATGTGATTGTGCCCAGAGGCATCAACCAGATCCATGCAGGCGATAGGGCAGTCGTCTTTGCACTGACCTCAGCACTGCCAAAGGTGAAGAAACTGTTTGAGTGATACTATTAAAGAGTTTGTCGGTAAGATGCGTAAGACATTCCAATATCGGATTTATCCCACGCGGAAGCAAAACATCATATTACTGCACGTGCTCTCTATGTGCCGGAAACTATACAACGACTCCTTACACGATCGGAAAGTAGCATATCAGGACTGTCACTGCGGACTATCATATTACGATCAAGCCGCGTGGATGAAATATATAGATTATCAGGGCGTGTACGCTCACATCCTTCAAAACGTCTTGCGTCGTGTAGACACCTCCTTTCAGAACTTTTTCAGACGCGTTAAGAATGGCGAGACCTCCGGATACCCGCGATTTCAGGGCAGGAATCGGTACGATAGTTTCACATATCCCGATCCTTACGGAACGGGGTATAAGATCGAAGATGGTAAACTCCATCTCTCGAAGATCGGAGCGATAAGAATCTTCCAGCATCGAGAGATCGGGGGGGAAGTCAAGACCTGCACGATCAAGCGCGATGGCGATCAGTGGTATGCATCCTTCAGCGTGGAACTGCCAGATGTAGAGAAAAAGGAGATTGAAACATCTGTTGGTGTGGATGTTGGGATAACAACGCTTGCGACACTATCAGACGGTACAGAGATCGAGAATCCTAAAACACTCGATAAGTACGACTCAAAGGTGAAGAAAGCGCATAGAGACCTGTCACGGAAAAAGAAGGGATCGAGTAACCGGAATAAACAAAAAATTGTCCTTGCAGGGATATATCGTAAAGTGAGAAACGCTCGAAAGGACTATCTACACAAAACAAGCCGGATACTTGCAGATGCCTATGATCAAATTGTATTTGAGGACTTGCAGATCAAAAACATGGTTAAGAACCATCATCTCGCAAGATCAATTCACGATGCATCTTGGAGCATGTTAATCAATTTCACGACCTACAAAGCAGAATACGCTGGTGGGATCGTAGAACTGGTTAATCCGAGAAACACATCAAAACAATGCTCTGTTTGCGATAGTATCCAGTCGATGCCGCTATCACTGAGGACATACCGATGTCCTGACTGTGGGGCAGTCATGGGGCGGGATCACAACGCCGCAATCAACATCAAGAACAGATATGTACCCGCGGACTGCGGGGAATTAACGCCTGTGGAGATGGTTGTATGAGCAACCGCTATGAATCAGGAAGCCCCGCTACTTGTAGCGGGGAGGAAGTCACAATCATGCTTAAGTACCAAAAGGAGCCTATAATATACCGGAGGATTGAATTATGAAATCCATTGTAGAAGAAGCATTATCTCGAGCGGAAATGGGGGTGGAATCGCCAGTATATAGGCATGACCAATCCACTGAAGCCGATGAGGAACTCGAGAAGATTCTCTCAGAATTAAAGACCAATATCGCGGTGGTCGGATGCGGTGGCGGCGGCTCGAACACCATCCAGCGGATGATGGAGGAAGGTATCACAGGCGCGGATCTGGCTGCTGTGAACACAGATGCCCAGCATCTATTATATATCAATGCCAGCCGGAAGGTTTTGCTCGGGCGCAAGACCACAAGGGGGCTTGGTGCTGGCAGTATGCCGCAGATAGGGGAGGCTGCCGCTGAAGAGAGTCTGGATGAGATCCAGGGTATTGTGGAAGGCGCAGATATGGTATTTATCACATCCGGGCTTGGCGGGGGTACAGGTACAGGATCAGCACCAGTCGTTGCGAAATCCGCACAGGAGGCTGGCGCACTTACAATCTCAATCGTGACGCTCCCGTTCACAGCGGAAGGCTCGATCAGGAGAAGCAATGCCGAGGCAGGGCTCAAGCGGCTCATGGAGGTATCTGACACCGTGATCGTCGTCCCGAACGACCGGCTGATGGAAGTGGTGCCGAGACTGCCGCTCCAGGTTGCGTTTAAGGTCTGCGACGAGGTTCTGATGCGTGCGGTAAAGGGCATCACCGAACTGATCACAAAACCCGGACTGGTCAACCTCGACTTCGCGGATGTGCGGACGATCATGCAGAAAGGCGGCGTAGCAATGATCGGGCTTGGCGAGGCAGAGGGCGAGAACAAGGCGACAGAATCTGTTAAAAAGGCGCTTCGAAGCCCGCTTCTCGATGTGGACATATCAGGCGCGACCTCAGCACTCGTGAACGTGGTCGGTGGATCGGATATGACCGTCGCAGAGGCGGAGGGTGTTGTTGAGGAAGTGTACCAGCGTGTCGATCCGAATGCCCGCTTGATATGGGGTGCGCAGATCGATCCGTCGCTTGAGAACAGGGTACGCACCATGCTCGTGGTTACAGGCGTCAAATCACCGCAGATCTACGGAAAGGGTTCTGGCACGGCGAACGTCATCAGAAAATACGGCATCGACTTTGTCTGCTAAACATGGCGTCCAGCAATTCGTTCAAACTCTCCGAGTACACAAGGATACTCAAACTGGCGAGGAAACCGACCAGAGAGGAGTTCATGATGATCGCAAAGGTCGCAGGTGCGGGAATAGTGCTGATCGGGGTTGTCGGATTCCTGATATATCTGGTGCTGACCGAGATGCCGCAAGGGGTTATGTGATAACGAAGGCGCTATCAAATTAGTGGAACCCACTATCTTTTCGGATAGTGCCTCTCGTAAACTTTATATTCAAGAATACACAGAGTGCTATATACACTGCCAGTACTTGCCAGGTGCAGGGAATCTGATCAGAGCATGTTGGGGTGAAGTATATGGGACTTATGAAAAAAATCGGGAATAAGATTGAAAAGGTCGTTGATATTTTATTAGAGGAAGAAAACGAAAATTACGACAAGGGTGTGGAATTTGAGAAATATGTTGTCGGTTTATTTAATGATAAATATTTTGCGATTCATGACTGGACGAGAGATTTATCGGACAAACGCAAGGGTATTAGAGTGGAATCTGATTCTAATCCCGATTTAACGATCCGCTACAAACCAACAGATGAAAAATTTGCAATCGAATGCAAATTCCGTTCAAATCTCTATAAGAATAAGCTATGCTGGACCACCTATGGAAAACTAAAACAGTATAATGTATTCGCTCAAGAAAACGCAATTCCGACTTTCATAGTAATAGGATTTCATGGAGAGCCGCACAATCCGGAAAGGATGTTTTGCATACCGTTGAAGGAAGTGAAATATCCTGAGCTCTATCCAAGTGTCTTTGAGAAATTTGAGCGTAATCCTGACAGACGCTTCTTTTGGAAAAATGGAATATTGAAATAAATTTACTGTTTGTTCGATACTATCGTAAAAGCTCAATCGGACCGGCGGACTACATGAGATATCTCATACCCCGCACCCTTCCGAAGAACCTGCATCTCCACAAGATCGACAACGGTTGAAGCGACTCCATAGTCGCATCTGTCGCCATCGATGACACAGTCAGCAACGTCCAGCACACCTTCACTGATCTCGCAGACCTCATGTGCTGGCGGCTCTCCTGGCAGGTTGGCACTTGTGAATGTGACAGGCATAACAGGTGCTCACTCAGTTTAAAGTGACACTTCCAAAGAACATGGTATCTTCGATGCTCATAGACCGCTTTTCAAGAGATGACTGTTGGTAGGATGTTTTTGAATGCGGAGCAGCGGCGTTGCCATCAACCGTTTTCTGGAAAAGGTTGGCGTTCATGATCCTGCAAGCGGCTGCCCGGGCGATAACACTCTAATAGATAGAGATTCAATAATCATAGTATGCCAAGATTCCTCCCGCTCTTCATCGACCTTTGCGACCAGAAGGTGGTGATCATCGGCGGCGGGTCGGTTGGTGAGCGCAAGGCAGCATTGTTCGGAAGATACGCAAAGACGGTTGTCGTGAGCTTTGAGTTCACCAAAAGACTGATGGAATTAGAGGATATCGAACTGATAACTATGGATGAGAAACTTGACGATGATGAGTTTACCAAACTGATAGATGATGCCTTTCTTGTGATACCGGCAACAGACGATCCTGCCTACAACGAGCACCTATCAGATATCGCAAGCCAGCATGGAGTGCTGGTCAACCGGGTGGATGATCTCGGCGATGTGATCATCCCGTCTGTCATCGCTCGCGGTGATATCGTAATCGGCATCTCCACGCTTGCCCACAGCCCTGCGTTATCACGGTACATAAGGGAGAGGATCGAGGAGGTGATCACGCCTGCGTATGCAGATATGGCGAGACTACAGAGCGAGGTGCGCGAGTACCTGAAGGGCATGGTTCCGGATCAGAGAACCCGGCAGCAGGTATTGTGGGCTATTCTGGAGGATGAAAATGTGTGGGAGTATCTCAGGACGTCTTATGAGCAGGCGTTTGGGCAGGCGATGTTGCACTGTGAGGATGTGATCTGATTGGACTTTTCTGAAATTGATCCGTTGATATGGGTGGGACTTGGACTTGCAGCCGTCTCGATCGTGGCGCTTGTGATCATCTGGAAGATCGCCAGGTGGAAGGGCAAACTTGACCGGTGGAAACGAGAGATCAATGAATGGCGAGACAACCTCCCGGCTGTTGGTGTGGATTCACCGGGTCTTTCATCCGCTGGAAATCAAGGTCAGGTAAAGAGAGCCGCGCCTGCAGGGAAGATACCTGATCGATCCGATGCGCCGGTCACACTCATACCCCAGACAGAGATGGCACTGTTGTATGCGCTTACCGAAAGGAGAGACGAAGCGTGCACGGTGGCTGAGATAAAGGACGATACCGCTATGTTCCATCACGATCTCGGGAATCTGCTGTACCGCTCAAGACGGTTTGAGAAAGCAGAGGTGGAGTATCGAGAGGCGTTAAGACTCGAACCTGATTTTGCAAGGGCTCATGCCAATCTCGGTTTCCTGTTAAAGCGACTGAAGCGCAGCGAGGAGTCCGTGCAGGAATTCGAGATGGCGCTTGCCTCAAAAGAGCAACTCCCTGACCGGGGCGAGCGGATCATGAAGATGCTGCAAGAGATAAAAGAATCCTGATCACGACACTGTCTAAAAATCAAGTGATTTATCACCGCGGAGGGCGTAGAGTTTCGATACCGTTTCAATCCTCGCTTTGGTTTTCTGGTGCCTCTGCGTTCTCCGCGGTAAAATTTAAGGATATAGTGATTTCACTGGATTTTCCGATTGTGCCCCTGATCACATAAATTCCTGCAGTTTCTGCTCGATGTGGTTCTTCGGCAGTGCGCCGACGATCTGTCCTGCCATCTCGCCATTCCTGAATACCAGCATCGTCGGTATCGCGCTGATCTGGTATTTCATGGCAGTGCCCATGTTCTCATCGATATTCAATTTGGCAAACGTTATTCTGCCTGCATATTCACTTGCAAGCTGCTCGATTACCGGTGCAACCATCTTGCAGGGTCCGCACCACTCAGCCCAGCAGTCCAGCACAACAAAAGGATGTTCGCGCACGATTTCTGCAAGGTTGTTATCGTCCAGTACCAGTACTTCTCCAGATGTCATTGTTTGTAATCGCTCCATTTTCTTCTGTCGGATCGCTTCCAGTTCGTCCATGATTTAGCATTCAAACACGGTTTCATATAAATCCTTGCCATAACTGACCACTGGCATTGACCAGCTCCCCGATCCTTGTGTGGAGTTCTTCGAGATTCCTCCCCTCCAGATCGAGGACTCGTTCGATGCTTCTCATCGTGTTTCTTGCAGAGTCCTCCTCTTTGAGTCTCTTTTTTGTGTAGATCTGCATCAGCGAGGTATGCAATCGTTTATATGCGCTGGTTTGCTGGTTTAGCTTGACATACCTGTCGATCATCTCCTGATCAACGCCAGCTTTTCTTGCAGCAGCAATAAAATCACTAAGTTTTCTTGAAGAAGATGTAATATCCTCTATCACTGAAATTAAACCTTCTTTTGTGACTGGTTTGACAAGGTATTCAGTTATATGCGGTGCTTTTTTCTGCGCCACATCTGCGGTCAGTTGTTTTGCCGTAAGAATAACCACAGGAATCGATTTTAACCGCTCATCCTGGCGTATCCTGTTCAGCACCTCCCAGCCATCGAGGTCGGGCATGATGAGATCCAGTAGAATCAGATCGGGCACGCCATGTTTCAGTTTTTCAAGACAGTCGTTACCACCGGATGCTGTTATGACCTCGTAATCCGGATCGTCAAGCATCAGCAAGAACAATTCCACAATATCTGGCTCGTCGTCCACAACCATAACTTTCATGATGAAACCTCCATATTTTGCCCGTTATCTTCCGTTATATTTTATGTTATTATCGCTGGTACTTAACTCTGTTGTCTGCATTACGCTTTTATAAGCGCCAGCCATATATGTATATGATACTAATGGTACTTGATAAACTTGGAAACTCGCTTCAGGGCGCGATCAAGAAGATCGCGGGCGGCGGACGGATCGACAAGCGCGCAGTGGACGAGATGATAAAGGAGATCCAGCGTGCGCTCCTCCAGTCAGACGTCAATGTGAAGCATGTGATGGATCTATCCACGCGGATACGTGAGAGGGCGCTTGACGAGAAACCGCCTGCAGGCATGGGCGCACGTGAGCACGTGATCAGGATCGTGTACGATGAACTCGTCCGCCTCATAGGCGTTGGCACACCCCTTGCGCTTTCGAAGCAGACGATCATGATGGTCGGGCTTCAGGGTGGCGGCAAGACCACGACCACAGCAAAACTGGCACGGTACTTCCAGCGGAAGGGCTTGAAGCCCGCGGTGATCTGCGCGGATACCGACCGCCCTGGTGCTTACGATCAGTTAAAGACGCTGTGTGGCAGTTTGAACATCGCTTTCTATGGGGAGCGCACCGATGATCCCATCGGAATCGTAGAGAGGGGGCTTGGCGAATTAAAGGCGTATGATGTGAAGATCATCGATACCGCGGGCAGGCATTCCCTTGAACACGACCTGATCGAGCAGATGGAGAAGATCCATGCGATCTCCAGACCGGATCAGAAACTACTTGTGCTGGACGCCGCGATCGGGCAGCAGGCAAGAGATCAGGCACGCACATTCCATGACTCAATCGGGGTTACCGGCGTCATCATCACAAAACTCGATGGCACGGCAAAGGGCGGCGGCGCGCTCTCAGCGGTATCAGAGACAGGAGCACCGATCGCGTTCATCGGTGTCGGCGAGAGCATCGAGGATCTGGAGAAGTTCGAGACCGACAGGTTCATCTCGCAACTGCTCGGGATGGGCGATATCAAGACGCTGATCGAGCGTGCTGAGGAGGCGTTTACCGAGGAGATCGATGTCGAGAAGATGATGCAGGGCAGGTTCACGCTCAAGGATATGTACCAGCAACTGGAAGCGATGCACAAGATGGGTCCCTTGAAGCAGGTGATGCAGATGCTTCCGATCGGGGGCATGAAGATACCGGACGACATGTATGACGAGACCTCTGGCAAGATGGGGCGGTACAAGATCATCATGGACTCGATGACCGAGGCGGAGATGCTCGACCCGAAGATCGTCGATGGCTCACGCGTCAAGAGGATCGCACGCGGCTCTGGCACAAAGATTGAGGATGTGCGGGAACTCCTGAAGTACCACCGGATGATGCAGAAGGCGATGAAGGGCTTGCGCGGCGGGCGGTTTAATGTACAGAAGATGATGAAGAAGCTTGGGGTGTAGTTTCAAGTACCCGCGTCAATGGTATAATAACCACTTCCACAGCGGTAAGAACCTGATCGTTCCATCATCTGATTCGTAATCCCACGTGATCACGAGCAGATCATCACATTGCAGTTCTTCCCCCGCTTTCACCAGTGCTTTGATCTCTCTTGCCGCGATATCTTCCCTGTTTCCGGCGTACGTCACCTGAATCAGTTGTTCTATCCTTAAACCGTTTTTTAAAACGAAATCAACCTCTCTGTGCCGGTAATCCTTCCAGTAATATATCTCAAGCAGGGGACTCGACGATTTCATCCTGAGTAACTCGACCGCAACAAGATTTTCCATCGATCTTCCGATATCTTCAGAGAATTTAAACCCGGAAAGATTGGCAAACCCCGGATCCATGGCGTATATCTTTCGCGGGTATTGCAACTGGTCTTTAACCTTGTACGAGAAGATTCTGATGTCAAAGAAGAGAAATGCATCCTTCATGATGAAAAAATATCTCTCCAGCGTCGGAACTGAGATTTTAACCCCTCTGGAGTTCATCATGCCGCACATCTTCGAAAAACTTATGGGCTTTCCTATGTTTGAGGCTAAGAAGTATGATAAATCCTCTATAACTTCTCTTTTCTTTTTTATCGATGAAACAACGTCTCTACTAATTATATCGGTGAACAGTGTTTGAGCAATGTATTCCTTGTTTGATTCGGAAAGAACTACCTCTGGAAATCCGCCAAACGAGATGTACTCGCGGAGCATCTCCTTGATCGTCGCTGTATCACTCTCTGTCAGGTATTCGCCCCCATAGCCAACGTCTTTAAAGCGCAGGAACTCCCCAAAGCCGAGCGGGAAGACCCGGGTTGTGAGATGCCTTCCTGTCAGCAGATGGCTCAGTTCGGATTCCGTGAGTTTTGAGGTGGAACCAGAGACGAATATCTTTATTTTCCCTTTGAATTCGTCATAGATGCTTCTGATGTACGATTCCCACCCTTCGATTCGCTGAATCTCGTCTAAAAAAACAAATATCCTCTCGTGATCCAGAAGTCTCCTTGCGTAGACGAACTCCACGAGGTCGTTTAGGTATTCAGGCGTCGATGGCAGTAGCCGCCTGTCCTCGAAATTCAGGTAGATCGTTGCTTTCTTGTCAACACCGCTATTCAGAAGTTTCTTTATCGTCAAAAACATCAGATACGTCTTGCCAGCCCTTCTCGGACCGATGATGTCGTTTATCAGATCGATTTTCAGTATCGGCTCGATCTCTCTTGGCATTGTCCGGGGCAGGTCCCTCTGCCAGTACTCTTCTATCGATATCCTTAATCTTTCTTTACGATTTTCCACAATATCGTTAAGGTGAGTTAATGATATTTAATATTTTCTGTGCCCGGGATCGCGAAAGCTCAAGCAACCTCAAGCCCGCCGATCATCTCTGCAAGCCGCTGCAAGACCTCTGTCCGCATCCCCTCCGCAAACTTAATGCTTCCGACAACGAGATGCCCGCCGCCGTTTACGCCAGCGCCCTCGAGTTCATCATGCAGGGTCCGCACCATCTGCGGGATGTTCATGAGAACGCCGCGCGACCTGATCATAGTGAAATCAGGACCGTAGCCGAGAGTCACCACAGGATCATCGTTTCTCCGACAGAGCCGGTCATGGATCTCGCCTGACGTCTTTCCGGGTGGCGGGAACGTGGTACGGGTTCATATACTCGGCAAGAGATACTGATCCACGACCGCATCGGGATGGTGGTGATCGACCACGACGACATCGATCCCGTAGATCGCGGTCTGCTTAAATGCAGGCAGGTCCTCCTCGGTCGAGCCGTTGTCAACGATCACAAGGAGCGGCAGATCGCACATCAGTCCCAAAAAGTATAATACAAACATCACCAAGATCACATCAGGTGATAACATGCTCGATATGACTAAAAGATTCTGGAAAGACTGGAATTGGGCGCGTGAGCATATGTCCGAACTAACGGTTAAGTATCCGGATAAGTGGGTGGCGATATTCGAGGAGAAGGTGATTGCAGCGAATTCGGAACTTGGTAGGGCAGAAGATGAAGCAAGGGCGAAAGTATCGGAAAAGCGCATTCCACTGATCTTTGTTGGAAGCGGGGCACATGTCTACCAGTATTGAACTGTATTTTGACCGGGGCACTGATCTCGATCTGGAGCGCAAGATCAATGGCAAGGGTTATGTCATTCGATTGATGTCGAGCGTTGTGTTTTTAGGGAAAGAGGGGTGGATAGGTCCTTATTCTGCAATTGTGGATACCGGTGCACACATTTCAGTAATACCGCGAAGAATATGGAGTAGTTCGGATACAACCGTACTTTCAGACCATAGCATGAGCGGCATCGTCCCTATCGATGTGTGTTCCATTCCGGTGCTTGTTGGTGAGATCGATGCAATGCTCATTGATGAGAGGTCTCACACGAAAAAGATCAGGATGGTCAGTTACTTTGCTCTAACAGATGAAATTCCCCTGATAATTGGATTTAAAACATTATTAGAAGAGTTTGAAGTGTGTTTTAACTATAAAGCGGATACTGCGCGTATTACTTCTGTGGATTGAAATTTTGGTGGGTTGCCTGTATCGATCAAACCAACGTCATCTTATTGAGGCATGTCATGCTCACGCAAGCAGCACCGTCGGGTTGACAGCCCCCAAATACCGAAACGATCACAAAAGTTCAAGCAACCTCGAGCCCCCCGATCATCTCTGCAAGCCGCTGCAGCACCTCTGTCCGCATCCCCTCCACAAACTTGATGCTCCCGACAACGAGATGCCCGCCGCCGTTTACGCCCGCGCCCTCGAGTTCATCATGCAGTTCCTGCACCATCTGCGGGATGTTCATGGCTACGCCGCGCGACCTGATCACAGTGAAATCAGGACCGTAGCCGAGAGTCACCACAGGATCATCGTTTCCCCGACAGAGCCGGTCATGGATCTCGCCTGACGTCTTTCCGGGCGGCGGGAACGTGAACTTGTGCGCAAAGTGCTCGAGATCGATCACGTTTAAGGATACTCCGTTCGGCAGTCTCTGCGTGCGCACGTGCGGCATGCACACAGTCAACTGATCCTCAATCGCACCTCTCGCCTGCTCGCATAGCAGTTTCACAATTCCCCTGTGGCGGTCGAGTTTTCCGAAGTTCAGGATGTCGTTGACAAGCCCGCGCCCGTCCTGGAACTTGAGCCAGAATGCAGCATAATCGAGTGCGAGCGCAATATCGGAGAGATCGGATGTCACGTACCGGTCAGAGACAAGATCGATATACTTCGCAGCCTCTGGCGCCGCTGACCGATCGCCAAGAGCAGCCACCGCTGGAAGATGCTTTATCTCATCAGTGATCTCCGGGTTGATCATCCGTGCGAGCTCACCACATATCATCCCTGCCGTGACCCCGAAGTCGCCGCCGACGTGGTACGGGTTCACATGTTCGCAGAGATACTGATCCACGACCGCATCGGGATGGTGGTGATCGACCACGACGACATCGATCCCGTAGATCGCGGTCTGCTTGAACGCGGGCAGGTCCTCCCCGGTCGATCCGTTGTCAACGATCACGAGGAGCGGCAGATCCTGCCCGTGCCGTGCCTGATCGTCCAGCGCAAAGCAGAGATCCCTGACGATGTCCACCATCTCGTAGAAAGGCGCCTTCGATGGCGACCTCCGATAGAAATGATACCCGGCATCGGTTCCGCCGACCTCCCGTATCAGCGGGAGGATCGCACGCTCGATCGCGATCGCTGCGGTCATCCCATCCGCATCAGCATGGTGCCTGATAACGATCGGCTGGGATGAGAAGATCGCCTTCCTGATCCGCTTTGCAACCGCACGCATCCCGTCTTTGAGCGCGGAGAGCGTATCACTCTCGATCATGAAGTCGATCTCCTGCGGATCGGCGACGGCATCGAGCGCATCCTCGATGCGATCATGGATCTCTGCCGCCTCGCGCCTGGGCAGACGCTTCATAGCCAGAACTTCAATCTGTATGTCCTGATTTCGGAGCGAAACCCCCCCGGTCACCGTAACGATGGCGTCTGCATCGATCTCAGGGTATGCACGCTCGCCAGCACGCTCGAATGCAGCGCATGTGACCGTGCCGGATTCATCGAGTATGGTAAATATCGTCGGTCCTGCGGTCTGTTTTACCTGAATAACCTTCCCTGAAATGGATACGGTCTTACCAACGCATTTCGGAAGTTCGGAACTTGTGTATCCTGGATACTCCTTCTCCACTTCCACGATCTCATATTCTTTCAGCTTTACTGGCACCAACTCGAGGTTTCCGTTAGGCTTTATGTTCTTTAGCTTCACATGCACGACATCGCCTGCGTTAACTTCCGAACTGAGGTTGCTCGAATGGATCAGTCCGCGTACGCTCCGGGATAGGTCAACGAATGCGCCAAAGTCCACAGTCCCGTTAACGGTCCCTTCATAGATGCTGCCCACCACGAGGTCGTCCGCATCACAGAGGTTACTCAGGAGATACACGGATGGTTTTTCTGTGCAGTTCTTGCAGATGTCACCATCTACGCTGAACGATGAACCGCAGATCCTGCATTCCTTGACTTCCCCGTAACCATTGCATTCCTGGCACTTCTCTGTTATCGTGATGATCCCTGTGCCGTTGCAGGCAGGACATGAGCCACCGAGTGCCTGACTCAACTGCTTCTCAGATAACTCGCTCAAATTGATCGATTTCGCCTTTCCGGTGCCTTTGCAGGCGGAACACTTCGTTTCTTCGATGATGATGAATCCTCTGCCATCACATGCCGTGCATAATCCCATGCTGTTTGATTTGGGCGCGTTCTGATTTATGTCTTTTGCGTCATCGGGGCTTGAGGGTCGTCAGCTTGCGTGGCGTCAGGTTCTGACTTTGTGTTTTTCAGATATTCAAAACTTTGGGGTGGCAGACGCTATACTTGACTATGACCTCAACCGCGCAACATCGCAAAAACACTTCTGACCACCCCTACATCGGGCATACTCTCATGTCAGCCCAGCCTCGCCACTCCCGACTGAAGTCGGGGGCATCGCAGGGGTTGTTTTGTTTTTTCATTCCGTAGTTGTCTTCAAAGTATGTTGCGCTTCCACATTTTAATCAATCAGTAAAAATATCCAGAGTATACACATAACTAAATAAAATAGGATAAGGTAATGCCTCCACGTAAAAGTTCCTTTAGGGTTTAACATATATTCGCCAAGATCAAGTTTTAACATAACCTTCTTCCCCATACCCACACGCTCCTTGATACGACTATCCATCCTCATGGTAATTAAAAGACCTAATACAGCGACTATAAGGAAAAATGTAAGCAGAAACGATTGATTTTTAAAATCTGCGGAATCCAATAATGCTACAGCACCTACAATGACACCCACATAAAGTTCAGTAAACCACATTATCATGCTTCTTAAATGCTTTACCTGATCCCAATTTTGGGTAAGAAGCGTGCGTAATAAATCTTCTTCAGGTCCTTCTGGTTTTTCTTTATCAGACATTTTCGTAACTACTCAGGTACCTAAAACACTATCATGCGACTTTGCTATATCGGCACTGCTTGACCCGGAACATAACATGAGCCA
Source organism: Candidatus Methanogaster sp. UBA203 (assembly GCA_002503595.1). Classification (GTDB taxonomy): domain Archaea; phylum Halobacteriota; class Methanosarcinia; order Methanosarcinales; family Methanogasteraceae; genus Methanogaster_A. The sequence continues at coordinate 15,500 of DASC01000217.1, forward strand.
AACAGGGAATTTAACCGCAGAGTGCGCAGAGGGACGCGGAGGGGGGATAAACGGTTAAATACTCTGCGTTCCTCTGCGTCCTCCGCGGTTATTTTTCTTGCCAGAAAGTACAGAATCGCAATCGGGCGACCAATCAACATACCTGAGTAGTTACACATTTTCGTACCTCCTTGTGTTTTAGGCCCCAACCACGCCACCTCGAAATAAATTACTGGGCGTCCTTGCGGTTTGTTGGCATCCAGCTCTCAAGCGCATGTTGCAATCCTCCGATTATGTCCACTTGACTTTTGTTGCAGGCGCGAATACCAATCATTTCTATGGCGTCATTATGGGGTTGG
>DASC01000160.1 GCA_002503595.1 Candidatus Methanogaster sp. UBA203
CACGAGATTTCACGAGATTAACACAAGATTATGGTATTAGACATGGGACATTGGTTAGTTTTATATTTTATATCTTACTTCTCCATACTTTCTTGTGAAAATCTGTGTAATCTTGTGGTTAGCTAAACACGTACACTTATTTTATGTACTGTGCAACCGTCGGCTTGAACTGGTGGACATCGATCGGTTTGGATATGTACCCTGCACATCCTGCTTCAATAAACCGCGCCTCGTCCCCGCTCATTGCGTGTGCGGTAAGCGCAACCACCGGTATCGCCGCGGTCTTGGGATCGGCTTTCAGTTTCCCAAGCACTTCAGGACCATCCATTCCGGGAAGTTGCATATCAAGCAGTATCAGGTCAAATTTTTTCTCTTTGACGCGCTCAAGTGCTTCAAACCCATCTTCTGCCGGGGTTACCTCGTATCCGTACGTTTCCAGCAGATCCACAGCAAGCTCCATATTCATCGGATTATCTTCAACCACCAGTATCTGTGCCATCTTCTTCTACCTCCTCACAAGCGTTGCAACTTTCTTGATCTCGTTTATCAGTTCTTCCCTGGCAAACTCTCCTTTGCACATTACCGAGATTACATCACTCCTCAGCCGTATTATATCTTCTGATGTGGGATCCCTTGATGTGCAGGTGATTATCGGAATATTTCTCGTTTCAGGATTCGCTTTCAGTCTCGATACCACATCAAACCCGCTCACGTCAGGCATCATCAGATCGAGTATCAGCACATCAGGATGTTCACTGAAGCTCTTCTTTATCCCTTCCTCTCCGCCGTATGCACATAAGATCTCAAATCCCGCGGGCTCGATCATCGATGCTATCAGTTCAACGGCATCCGGCTCATCGTCCACGACAAGCACCTTCAGCCTCTCGATCCCGAGCGCATCCTTAAGAGTGTTCAATGCAACGATAAGGGTGTTCTTTTCAACCGGTTTTACGAAGTAATCTGCCACCCCGAGCGAAAATCCAACCTCCGCCTCATCCAGCATCGATACCACAATCACAGGGATGTTGTTCGTTTCGGAATCGTACTTCAGGTACTTGAGCACATCCCACCCATCCATGCCCGGCAGCATGATATCCAGTGTGATTGCGAATGGTTTGAGTCTCTTCGCGACTGCCAGCGCTTCCCTGCCATTGCAGACAGGTATAACCCTGTATCCTGCACCGGTAAGCGTCACTGTCAAGAGTTCGCTTGAGTTTTCATCATCCTCTACGACAAGGATGAGCGGTTCATCCCCGCTTCCCCCGGCAGGTTCGATGATCTCCGGCATCTCGATAGCAGCGATCTCTTCTGCGGTCACGGTCTCTTTCACTGCCGGCACTTCATGCATCTTTTCAGGCATCTCCACCCCAGCCGCGACCTCGACCTCCTCTCCTGGCATATCCTCTTCTGTCGCTTCCGCTTCCGTTTCAGCTTCCGCCCTGCCTGCTATCGGAATCGTGAACGTGAACGTGCTCCCCTTCCCTGTTTCGCTCTCGACCCATGCCGTGCCACCGTGCAGTTCTGAAAACTTCTTGACAAGCGAGAGCCCGAGTCCGGTTCCGCCGTACTCCCTGGATGTGGTTGCGTCCGCCTGCATAAATGGCTGGAAGAGCTTCTTCTGGCCTGCTTCAGAGATTCCGATCCCTGTGTCTGTGACCGAGATCTCTGCCATATCCCCACTCTGCCGTGCATCCACTGTTACAGATCCGCCTTCCGGCGTGAACTTGATTGCGTTACTCAGGAGGTTGTAGAGTATCTGCTTGAACTTGCCCTCGTCCGCATGGATCGTGGTGAGACCTTCATCGACTGAAACGTCCAATACAATACTCTTCTTTGCCGTGATCGATGCGGTCAGGGTCTTCACTTCGTTGATCGCGTCAGAGACAGAGAAATCCTCGTAGACCAGTTCTATCTTTCCTGCTTCAACCTTTGAGAGGTCAAGTATGTCGTTTATCAGTTGCAAAAGATGCTTGCCGCTTACAAGGACGTTATTTACGTACTTCGCCTGCTTCTCATTGACATGACCGAATACGCCATCGTGGAGTATCTCTGAGAATCCTATGATCGAGTTTAACGGAGTTCTCAGTTCATGGCTCATATTTGCAAGGAACTCGGACTTTGTCTGGCTTGCTGCTACAAGTTCCCGCGATGCCATCTCAAGTTTGTCACGCTCACTCTTTAGCTCGGCAGCCATCTCCTGTATCTCCGTGTAGGCGTTCGCGTTGTTGATAGCCACTGCGATCTGGTCTGTGACGCGCTTGATAAAGCCCACCAGCTCCGGCGTGGCTCTCTTGGTATAGCATGTAAGGACGACGCCGAGTAGCGCGTCCTTAAAGATTATAGGCGTGCTGATGATGGTATCCGGTGGAACCGTGCCATCTCCGGACGGTATTTTGTATATGGTATCTGCAAGATCGGTTGCCACGACCATCTCCTTCTTTACGGCGGTCTCGCCAGGGATCCCCTCGCCCCACAAGAACGATTGCTCTGCGACCGTATCTGCAGCACCCCTTGCCACTACCGGCAGAAGCGTCTTATGATCACGGTTGCAGAGGTAGACGACGCCCAGAGGCGAATCCGTATACTTCATCAGGTTAGAGAGACCCTCTGTTACGATTGTGTTTAAGTCGATGGTCCTGCTCGTAACCGTCAGGATATCGGTGTACGCCTCCTCCGCACTCTGCTTCTTCTCAAGGTTCTCAGCAATCCTCTTACGCTTTGCAACCTCTGACTCCAGGTTTTTATTCGTCTCTTCGATGTCCACCGCAATATTCATTATCGCAAGTCTCTGCTGCTCTGCTTCCGCAATCTTCCTGTCCAGTTCCGCAGTTCTCCCTTCCACCATCCCCTCAAGACCTTGACTGTACTCTTCCAGTTCTTCTTTTGATTTTCTGAAATTGGCAGTCATGCTATCGAGAGCCCTTGAGAGTTGCCCGACTTCATTTTTTGCGCTGGTACCGACTCTGTGATCCAGATTCCCCCTCATTATCTCTTCCGTACCATAATGCAATTTCACAATCGGTTTTGTTATCGTTCCGGATATTATGGCGGAGATCGTTATACCCAGAAGCACACCCAGAAACGAGAAACCGGCGAGAATAAATAGCAACATATCAGTTATCGCGGCAACAGGGGCATACGCTTCTTTTTTATCCCTGTCCGCCACCAGTGTCCAGCCCATATCCGGTATGTGCACAAGAACCCTGAGAACCTCCCCCCCGTGATAACTCTTGCATAGAAGCACCTCATGGTTATACCCAGCCAGATATGTGACATCTTCAGGTCCACTTCCCGGATGGAACGTCTCAATCTTCTGCGTAAGGAACGTGCCATTTATAAACCTCGATGGCGTTATCATGTAGCCGTCTTCGTTTACGAGGAATATCTCTCCGGTCTCCCCGAGGCCGGTTCTATCTGTTGCAATCTCGTATAATTCTTCTTCTACGGCAAAATTTATCACACAAACCCCTGAGAATTCATCATCCACAAAAACCGGCGATGCCACAGGTATGACCAATTCTTCCCCCACTTCACCGATATGGATATCGCCAACGTAATCCGCCTCTTTCCCTTCCAAGAACACCACACTATCACAGCCATTACGTCCGATGATATCCGGGAGATTGGAGGCAACTACTGTCCCGTTTTTATCCAGGATTGCAATACTGCAAATTTCTTCACGGCTTTTTAATGTAGCATTTATCATTCTACTCATCTGCTCCATTCTTTTGTTATAATCTATGCGCTCATCCACTGCATCTGTAACAGCATTTCCCAACGCCAGCATCCTGGTATATTGTTTATAATCCATTAAAACCGTCTCAACATGATCCGCCCTCGATTCCGCAGCGGTCAGCAGATGATTGCAGATCTCCTTTTCGGTCGTATCTTTTGAAAGTGTGTAGCTAACTACGGTGACAGCCATACCCGCAACCATGATGAGTACGAATATGATGAGAAAAATCTTAGTCTGAATTTTCATCTGCGATTAAACCCCCACCATCTCATTATGACTCCCCCACGATCTTATATCCGGGCTCCTTACCTGACTCCTCGAGAAGCGCGTTGATCTCCTTCTTGAGTTCTATCATCTTAAGCTCCCTGCCCACAGCCAGCCGGTTGAATCTCCCAAGTTCATCGGCTTTCTTCTTAATTTCCTCCTCAGCAGCTTTCCGTTCGGTGATCTCTCGCGTCAGTCCTCTGTTCGCTTCTGCCAGTTCAGCGGTGCGTTCCTGCACACGCCTTTCCAGTTCGTCGTGCGCCCTCTGGAGCGCATCGTTAACCCGGCTCAGTTCCGCTGCCTGCGCGCCTCTCCTTGCGATGGTCTCTACGATCTTAACCAGCAGACTCGAATAGTTCCAGATCACGTCCTCTCCGACCACACGCATCTTCTCTGCTTCTTTTACGAGCGTCCCCCGGTCAAGGTTGATTTCATGCGATATCTCTTCGAGATCATGTAGTTGCTCGGAAGAAAACTTCTCAGGTATGAACTGCCCGGCAAACATCGTTCCTTTGTGCTCGCCATCGATCATGATCGGTGCAACAAAATGCCCGCCGTGTGCAAAGCAGTAGCATATCTCTGGCTCCTCTGACCCAAGTGCAATCTTCCCCATCTCCATAAACGACCGGAAGCAGCGCTCTTTTCCCTTCTCTGTCGATTGGATCAGGGAGCAAAATCCGGTCGGATTGGTAAACCTTGTCAGGGGCTCACATTCAGGCGAAAAGATCACAGAAGAGATTCCAACGGCTCTTGCGAAGCTATCCTGGATCGACTGGAGTTCGTCGATGTCGATCAGTTCACGTAGCGACGGTGACGAGCCGCTCATCTATGCCCCTGTTTATGGATATGCCTTGTACGGGAATCCGCCTGCTGATCTCTCCATGCCTGTAACCATCCGCTCAAATACCGATAGCGGCATCCCGAGTCCGAGCAGGTCGGCTTCCCATCCGCCAACCGCTCTTGCCCCGAGACAGAAGAGAGAGCCGTTTAATCTCTGCTCCTGGAATGGCAGGGCTGTCAGGTCTGCACATACGCCCCTGATCCCGATGGTGCTCATCAGGAATCGGTTACCTGTGAGAAAGTTGTAGCCCTGAATCGCAAGCAATGCCTGTTTCGGAAGCACCCCGAGAATCACGACGTCGGGAGCAATGTCAAGCTTGCCTGCCGGATACGCAACCGCGGCATCCATGATATCAGGCTGGATCGAGGTCATCCCGGCGACAGCGTTCTGTGCTGCACCAAGCGTCTCGTACCGCCCTGTGTCGCCCTCGCCAAAGAGCGCAAACTGTGTGTTATCGCTTGCTTTGCATCCATAGACGAGACCATTTGTAAAGTCTGCCGGCGATGCGGTCATCTCCATCATGTCGGTGTACTTCCGCGTTCTGGAAAGCGGTTCTTCCTGATACTGATCGGCAAGACCAAGAGCGATTGCTGCTGCCGGACACCCGACATTTCCCTTGTTGATCACAACAACCTCACCATCCATCGCGGCGATCCGAACTGCCTCGCACCACGGAACCCCCTGATATTCCTCAGGAGTTCTCGTTCCCGCTGGGATCTCGTGCCCTTTGAGGATCAGTTTAACGCCAACCGGCTGAACAATCGAGCCCGGCTCGTCAAAGACATCCATGAACCTCTTGCTCGCTTCCTCAAATGTCATCCCACTACCTTGTTCTGTGTTATCCATGTTTCACACTCCTCTGAAGGTTATCACAATCTACGACCGTTTCAGTCCACCTCACCCCATGTATTGCAAACCTTCACAATCTCATTTACCAGTTCTGCTTTATTAGACTTGTTGCTAATTAG
>DASC01000037.1 GCA_002503595.1 Candidatus Methanogaster sp. UBA203
CTGGATTTTTAGACAGTGCCCTTGATATATCATGCAAGCCCAGAATCTTTCGATGGCAGTACGCAATACAAATCTCACCGAAAGGCAGATGCTGGTGCTGCGACTGCGGAATGACGGTCGTTCGCAGGAGGAGATCGCATCCAGGTTGGGCACGACGAAGCAGAACATCTCTGCCATCGAAAAGATGGCACGGAAGAACGTAGAACGGGCTGAAAATACCATAAAATTTATAAAAACGCTCGATGCGCCGGTATGGTTCGAGGTAGCAGTGGGGACGCGTCTTGGCGATCTGGTCGGGATGATCTACAGAAGAGCCGATTCCGAGAACCTGGGTGTGCATGTGCGGTACGACGGAGTTGCACTTGCATCAAGAATTCGGGATCTAGCGGGAAAGCAGATACGGCACAGGGTGGTGGTGATCGGTTTCGATATCGGTATAACCGGAAACGGGGATGTGCTGGTGCGGTAGCGATCTTCCACCAAAAACAATAAATGGCACGGCTGACACATTTTTACAAATAACAGTGGGTGAACAAAATGCAAGAATTCATAGAAAAACCAGCAACGATTGTACCGACACCGAACCTGCAGGACTACGACGAGACGCACAGGACATTCCGGTGGCAGGATGCGTACGAGAAAGTTGAATGGTTCGAAGACGGCAGGTTAAATGCCGCATGTAGCGCAGTGGACAGGCACGCCAGATCAGGGCGGAAGGATAAGATTGCATTGTACTGGCATGGGGACAATAAGGCTTCTAAATACACGTTTCACGAACTCTCTGATCTTTCCAACAAATTCGCCAATCTTTTAACGTCATCAGGCATCGAGAAGGGGGACCGGGTATTCATATTCCTGCCAAGAATTCCTGAACTCTACGTGAGTTTTCTCGGCATCTTAAAGACCGGTGCGATCGCTGGCACCATGTTCTCTGCATTCGGACCCGAAGGGCTATACGACCGACTGCATGACAGCGGCGCAAGATACCTGATCACCAATTCGGAACTGAAAAGCCGGGTGTATGAGATAAAAGACGATCTTCCTGACCTCGAACAGATAATCATAGTGGATGAGACCGATGTTCGGGGCGGCGAGATCAGTTACCCAACAGAGATGGAAAAAGCATCCGGTACGTTCGATGTTGCGGAGATGTTGCCGGATGATTCTGCATTTATGCTGTACACGTCCGGAACCACCGGGAAGCCGAAAGGCGTGGTGCACAGGCATATTGCAATCGCCCAGCAACATGTGACCACCGAATGGGTGCTCGATCTCCATGAGGACGACATCTACTGGTGCACGGCAGACCCGGGCTGGGTCACAGGGATCTCATACGGGATGCTCGGACCGTGGTCGTGCGGCGCATCGATCGTGGTTCATGGCGGGAGATTCGATCCTGAGGCATGGTACTCGATGATCGAGCAGTACAAGGTGACGGTCTGGTACAGCGCGCCCACTGCTTTTCGGATGCTGATGCGAGCTAGCGATGCGCACAAAAAATACGATCTTGGCAGTCTCAGGCATATCTGCAGCGTCGGCGAGCCGTTGAATGCCGAGATCGTGTACTGGGGCATCCGGACATTCGGGCTGCCGATCCATGACAACTTCTGGCAGACCGAGACCGGCGGCATCCTGATCGCCAATTATCCGTCGATGCCGATAAAACCCGGATGGATGGGAAAGCCGATACCAGGGATCGCCGCCGCAATCGTTGACGAGGACGGGGATACTGTACCATACGGCACTGAAGGCGATCTCGCGATCACACCGGAGTTCCCATCGATGATGCTTGAGATCTGGAAGAATCCTGCGAAGTATGCAGAGTACTTCAAAGCGGGCTGGTATCTCACAGGAGACCGGGCAGTGCAGCACGAGGACGGCTACTTCCTCTTCATCGGCAGGACTGACGATGTGATCAATACGTCAGGCGAGCGGGTCGGTCCGTTCGAGGTGGAATCTGCCTTAATCGAACATCCCGCAATCGTTGAAGCGGGCGTCATCGGAAAGCCAGATCCGCTGCGCGGCGAGATCATCAAGGCATTTGTCGTGCTCAGCGACGGTTATGCGCCGACAGACGATCTGAAAGCCGATATCAAGAAGTTTGTGAAGACCAAATTGGCAGGACACGCGTACCCCCGGGAGTTTGAGGTTGTGGAGACGCTTCCAAAAACAAGAAGCGGCAAGATCGTGCGAAGGATGCTCCGGGCACAGGAACTCGGGCTTCCGCTCGGGGATGTATCGACGCTGGAGGAGTGAAGGATAAGGGGGGTGAGGGGTGTGCATTACGTTTCAATAATTACAAATAATCCTTACAAGCCAAGAAGTTTAAGTATTACAAAAGAATATTACATTTTATGGAATCAAGTATAGCAGTCCCGACCACCTTCGACCCGAAGTTTGAGAGATCCGCAGAGTTGATCGCGTATCTGACAAAAGGAATCGCTTACAGGGACAATGGGGATATTCGCGTAGCAGGCAAGTCCGAACTTAACAAGATCATTGCTAAAAAATACGAGCAAAAAGATTTCATCGGTGCGAATGAGATTCTGGAGGCTACGAGAAACATCTCTACTGAATGGACACCGTTTAAACTTGCTGAACGTGTATCAAAATCAGTCAGGTTATCCATGAGCGCATATCTAAAAGTTATTAAATATGCAGCCCAGAATAAACTTTCGTTATCCGATAGTATCAGAAAAATATTATCAGCGCCGATGAAAAAACAACTGGATATCATAACAGGCAGCTCAGCAGTGGTGAATGAGCGTATTGAACCGCTGTACAGGTTGCTGGATAATTGGTCAACTGCTAATAAAAAACAGAAGAAGGTCATGACGGTGCGTTCAGGTCGCGAGACAGATTTAGAGGAATATAGAGACTATTCAAGCCATAGTTTGGATTGCAACCGTTGTTTTGATGGCCGAATTTACGATCTTCTAAAAAAACCTGTTGAGTATCAGTTCCATAAGGAATGTGAGGGAACAATTCCAAAAGAGATGATCGATCGATACGCACCTTATCTGTCGGTGGATGACGTGCCAGTGGTGAATCATATAAGTTTCAACGATGAAAAAAATGAAACAACATTGGGCATCTCAGCAACTGTTATTTTTGGATTTGAATTTGAGGATTACGAAGCCTTCGAAACTGAAATTATAGCAGATTTCGGGGCTGAAGCTATGGAGAAATTTTACAATGAAAGGGGCATTGAGAAGGGGGGTGCGTATGGTGGATTAGGGGCACACTTCACATTCGGTTATGATTTTTCGGGCATCATTTCGGTTGACGCAGAGAACAAAGTATATTTTGAGAATATCGATATCAATGAGCAGAATAGAGCTATTTTAGAGGCGTGGATCTTTAAGAAAAACACCGGCAAGGACTATGAAGATCCCAATATCCACGTCGATCAGGTCAAGGATGCAATTGAACAAGGGGATTATGGCATGGCGGCAAAGATTAACGAAGTATTGGCAATGGATCAGACTCATAAGGAAATATCTTCATGGTTTTACGATATTTTATTTGATTCCACCAAATCAAAGGTCGTGACATTCATAATACCGCCGGTTCTTCTGGGATTGCTTGAACTTGCAAAAGGCGGGAGAAGAGTGTCTGATCTGGTCGATGAATATCCGGAGGTAGCGTGAATGAAAGATGACTGTGGGGTCGCATTATTCATCGATCACTACAACATTCTTGATGGATGCAACAATGTTGGTATACCCGGTTACACTTACGATGTGCTTGTCGAGGTCGCCAGCAAAGCAGGGCAGATGGTGCTCGGTCGTGTTTACCTTGTCACAGATAGGTCCAGTGCAGGAATGCTACATAAATTCTTTGAATTTGGGATTGAGCCGGTATACGCACCTGAATATAAAACCGGGGATGACGAGAAACGAAAGAGCCTCGCCGATCCGATGATGGTCTGCGACATCATGCAGACGCTCTATGAAAGACTATTCATCAAGACTTTTGTTATCGTCAGCGGTGATAAGGATTTCATACCCTTGATACGGAAGATAGCCGAACACGGGAAACGAGCAATTGTCATTGGAGTTGAGGGCAGTACCTCATATCCATTAATCAAGGAGTGCGACCGTCTCCATTTTGATTTTTTGAACTATAGTGATATACACCGCAATCCATAATTCCTTTGGTGATCCCATGATCGAACTGAGAAGCGAACCATATACCCTTCTCTCGCGTCCTGACATCCCTGAGACCGAGAAGCGATTTCGAACGCACCTCCACACAGGTTGGTGCAGCGGCGTCATGTTCGGTGTGCTGGTGCACCACAAGTTTGCGCAGCCGATCGAGTACGATGCCATGCTCTGGAATCGTGAATCGATACTCTTTGTCGAGTACAAGGACTCGGTTGGTGCTTACAGGAGGATGAGCGCAAAACGCGCACAGCAGGTATCCTCCACCTCCCGGAACATCGCAAGGAGATTCGGATTCGATAGATGCGCATATATCATGGTGGTAAACGGAATCCCTGAAGAGACGAAGAAAGGTGAAGTCGTGGTAATTCCGCTTGCGGAGCTGCCGGATTATAAACCTGAGTTCCAATCGACGATACCTGAACTCGATTATGTTAAGAAACTGATAGCAAAGTATGAGCGGAAGGAGAATCCTGCCGAGGTGACGCGGGAGAGGACGGTTCGCGAGCTGCGTGTGCTTGAAGGCATGATCGAGCAACTGAAATGAGAGATCATACAGTATTGACCGAGTACTTCGAATACATCATCGCCTCGATCTGATTCGTGCGCATCGTCCGTGTCAGCAGGCGGTAATCGTCCCCGTTCATCGGAACTTTCCTCACAGGCGGTATCACAGCGCCGCCGCCCTTTATGAATACTGCACCCCCGCGCATCTTGCCGCCGACAAACCCTTTCGACTTCCCTTTTATGATCAAAACGCCAGAACGCATGTCAGCAGCCGCAAACTCGCCTGCATTTCCCTCGATTACCACCGTGCCGCCAGAAAGCAGCGTGCCTGCATTCATCCCGGCATCTCCGCATACACGGAGTTCCCCGGCACTCATCAACATGCCAACGCTGAGATCCGCGTCACCGTTCACGACAACCGTGCGGTCAGCGCTGCACCGTGCCGCGATGGTGTCCCTCCTGATTCCGTCGGCAAGTGTCAGTCTTGTTCCGTCAAACGTATTCGGTGGAAGCAATCCATCCGCCGAGCCATTGTGCAGAAGATCGGTTATCGACCGGTACTTCTTAAAACCTGCAAGATCGGACTGTACCTCGATTATGTTGCCGAGCGGCTCTGCCACCTTCCCGCTCACATAGATGCTCCCTGATGCCATGCCCATGCCCATCCTGGTGCCGACGTCCCCGTCCACGATAACGGTTCCTGAGTCGATGATCCCGCCAGTGCCGCCGAAGTAGCGCATGTCAGCACCGGCATTCGAGCATAGCCGTTTACCGACGTCGCCTTTGATCGTGACGGTCTCCTTCTTCCGAAGTGCCGTTACAAGATCCCGGTACGTGTAATCGGTATCCTTCTGATCCGGGATGGCCCTGTCCGGATCCAGTTCCTTCCCCTGGTGCTGCCAGTAGAAATTGTATGTGAAATCACAGACGCATTTTTGTGGTGATGTGAACTCGATCTCGATGCTCAATTCAGATCAGACTCCTTGCAGACTCCTTGAGTACATATTGGAAGAGACTCCGCCGATCAGCCCCGCGATTGCGTCATCCAGAAACGGCCCCAGTTTCCCAAGAATCCCGGGTTTATTCTGATCGAATCTGGTGAACTCAAACATACCTTTGTATCCGCCGATGTATTTTGCAATCGCAATACCAAGCACCTCGTCTGCGATTAAATAGACCGGATCACGCTTAAATTCTTGCGCAGTTATTCCGGGCAGTCTGCCGTTTTCGCCCTCTTCTTCCAGAAGGGTTGCTGCGTACACGAGTATGCACAGGTTCGGATCGGACAATGCAAAATCCAGTTCACGCTTGAACGCATCTCTTGCGAGTTCCTCTGTTTCTATCCCCGGATGCGGGACGTACAGTTCCATCGCCGCATCTGTGATCGCATCTTCGGTGATGTTATGTTTATTGAGTGTCTCGAAGATGTCCCGTTTATCTGGCATATAAATAGCAGAATTGGAATCCGGTCAATAATAAATGATTGGTTGAGCGACTTTGAAATCGTACAAAATTATTTGTATGATGGGTTTGGAATAACTGTTATCGGTTTGGATGTTATTCATCATGGACAGATGTGATGATCGAATTCATACGATTAAATTGGAGCAAACAACTGAAAATTGGATGGAGAAACCCATGTACGTCCTAAAAAGAGAAATTGGATTGATTATGCTGATATTGATCGGCGGAATAGTCTGCATTACGTCTCATACAGAAGATGCGTGCGCCGCCCAGATGATCAACGTAAGCGGGGGCGTCCCGCGTGATAATTGGGCAGATGCCGTCTATAGCGAGATTCATGACAGCCAGGTCGAGAATTTGACGTGGGGTGATATCTTTAGCCATAGCCAGGAACGCCAGAAACGTGAGACCTGTAAGTACGTTGAAAAGAGCATCGATTCGACGAATACCGTCTGTAAAAATATCTATGGCAACCGAACAAACGATAGTGTAGAGGAGGTCAACCTGAAGCATTCGCTTGAAGGTAACATCCGGATGTCGGTAACGGATGCGAATAACAACCGGATTGAGGATTGCCTGGAAGGATCGGCGATGCGTGCTGGCATCGATGATGGCGCTGAGGTCGATGTAATAGTCATGTATCGTAAAAAATCGTCCGGGCCATCTTATTCTGTTTCATACAGCACACTGAACACATTGGGAGCAACAGTAAAATATAATTATAAAACCATAGATGCCACTGCATTGAAAATGCCTGCAGGAAATCTGAACGATCTTGCAGAGGTTCCCGGAGTCGAAATGGTATATCTCGACCACGAGGTCCATGCTCTGCTGGATACGAGCGTTCCGGCGATCAGAGGGGATCAGGCACGCTCTACGTTCGGGGTTTCCGGAGCGGATGTGACCATTGCAGTCATCGACAGCGGCATCGATGCATCGCATGAATCGCTCGATGATCTGGACGACGATCCTGCAACAGACGATGATAAGGTGATCGCCTTTGAGGACTTTGTGAACAGCCGGACAGATCCTTATGATGACAACGGGCATGGAACCCACTGCGCGGGCATTGCCGCAGGAACCGGTGGAGATTCGGATTATGTCGGAGTTGCGCCCATGTCAAGACTGGTTGGTGTGAAGGTACTGGATCGGTATGGATCCGGTTCCGAGTCGGATTGTATGGCCGGAATCGAATGGTGCGTCCTGAACAAAGATGTTTATGGTATCGATGTCATCTCTATCAGTTGGGGTGCTGACATGAATGACGATGGCACGTCTCCGATGGAAATTGTATGTGATTCTGCAGTGGATGCAGGGATAGTCGTCTGCGTGGCTGCTGGCAATTCAGGACCAAGCAGCAGAACGGTCAGCACCCCGGCATCTGCCAAAGAAGTGATCAGTGTGGGGGCGATTGACGACTCCATGGATATCGCATACTTCTCTTCGAGGGGACCTACAGCAGATGGCAGGACAAAACCGGATGTCTGTGCCGTTGGCGTGGATGTGACTGCACCGGCAGCGAATTCCGGCGACGGGTATGTCGCCCACAGCGGAACCTCGATGGCAACACCACATGTGGCCGGGGTTGCTGCCCTGATGATCGAGTATAATCCATACATCACCCCGTCAGAGGTCAAGGATATCCTGCACAACACATCCCTCGATAAAGGAGACTTGGGCCCTGATAATACTTATGGATGGGGTGTTGTGGATTCGGTTGCAGCTCTTGACAACGTCAGTGCAATCAGGATCACACTCAATGCAAGCGGTCCCTACGATCCAGGAGATCAGGTGACTATCACCGGATCCGCATCGAACCGCACCATACCAGTATCGGCGGTGGTAAATGTCACCGCCACCTCGCCGGATGGATCGACCGTCGCATTCAATACCACGGCATCAGACAGTGAAGGAGATTTCTCTGTAGGCTTTGTGCTTCCTGACGATTCCGAACCCGGTGATTACAAGGTAGCGGCGACAGCCAGCTATGGCAACGAAACCGGTCGAAGGACTGCCACTTTCAAGGTTGGAACCCTGATTATAGGGGTGGATGCGCCTGATATGGTGATTATAGGCGATCCCTATCTGCTCGAGGGCGGTATACGGTACGGTGACGGCGCACCGGTCTCGGGTGCCGATCTCAATGTTACAATCAAGAATTTGAATGGTACATCGGTATACACCAACCACACAAGTTCAAACGCGACAGGACATTTTACTGTCCAGTGGACTCCGGCAGAAGCAAGCATATACGCAGTCCGGATGACCGCGCGGGATGCTGCAACACTGAAGGTTGGGCTCAACACAACAACATTCCAGGCTCCATGCGGCATTGTTGCAGTAGCTGTACTGGACTCAGTGGGCGCAGACCAGAACGAACGTATGATCTGGGGTGATCTGAACGGAAATTGGTACAAATACGGAGATTATCTCATCGATATCAATTATACAGCGCTTAACAAGGAAGATATAACCTACGACGATCTCGACCTCTGCGGGGCAGATCTGCTTGTGATCTCAAATGCATGGGATGACGGGACATGGACCGGGGATAACTGGGAGTTTTCCGATTCTGAAATATCTGCGATCAAACGATATGTGCAGGAAGGTCATGGTCTCGTTGGGACGAGCGGCACGCTCTCAACCGATGTCCCGAATAACATGTTACTTGCACCGATGTTTGGATTGGATCCGGGTGAGATCGGCGAATGGGCTTACTGGTTCCGTCCGATATTTGAGCTCCTTCGTCCGGACCATCCGCTCTTCACAAGGATACCGGATCCGTACCGGAGCGGAATAGATATAACCGTTGCAAATCTGGCTCTCAATCCTGAGTATCCCGGGACTGTCGTTGCCAGATCAAAAGATCGCATAGCGAGCATATACGAATACAGAGGCGACCATGTTGCGGCAGGCGCATCTGTCTACTTCACCCATATAGTTGAACTATCAGATGCAAACCGGGAAGATAGACAGATAGTCTACAACTCCTTTGTATGGACGAAGACCAACATCGAGAGAAA
>DASC01000015.1:0-3943 GCA_002503595.1 Candidatus Methanogaster sp. UBA203
GTTCGTAACAGAAGCCAACCTCAATCCCCGCATCGTCACCATCACCAGAACATGATTTAATTCTGTATTTTAGTTTCGGGTCATAATAGCCATAAAACGGGTTGTTAGAGAAGCTGTGGTACATCGTTTGTGCGTAGGTATACATGGGAGACTCCTCAACATCATACCATATATATGGTAAATAGACACTATCTTCATCCCACCCCATCTCCGCTGGGGGATACCAGATATACCATCTCCCGTCGAACGGATCGGTGTTGAAGTCATCTTCCCATATTACCACCTCATCAACTTCCCCTGAATAGCTGCTTGCCTCTTTTAAACCATGAGTTTGTATTTCGGTAATTTCCGGCGGCATAGCTCCAAAGCAAGCTTCGCATTCTGCGTCGGTTGTGTTCCTGGCTATCGCCGGCACCGTCAGTGCGCATATCATCAACATGCTCATCACGAGGATAAATCCGGATTTCGTTATCACTTTATTCACCTCAATCACCTGTTATTTCTGTGCTTTTTGTCATGATCTCCTCGCCCACACTTCTGGGCAAGCACAAGCGCAGGACACAGGACGTTACTCGAAAAGCGGTACCGGATTCTGATATTTTGGTATATCGTTCCATTATGGCATCTCCGGAATGCTATTCATCACACCAATCTGATCACATAAATACATTTTGCTCGGGCAACCGAGACCCTCTGATCCCTTCCTGACAGAAAATATACCACTCCGTAAGTGTAATTTGAAATTCTAACATTTCAGAGCATCATTCAGAGGATGGTGCTACAACACTCTGAATGATTTTATGCCAACAGCTTCGCTACGCTTGCGCTCACAGTCACGAATAAACGAATCTCACGACAAACGTGTGCATTCGTGTTTAAGATTTACACACGCGTTCATCGCAGACACTGCCTGACATTCACGCCAGCCCGAGTTGTGTAAAGGTCAGGTACGCAATCGCCACCATGATAAGCGAGTGTTTGAGCCCTGAATATGCGCTTCCGGATCCCATCGCACCGGCAACGAGTCCTGAACAAAACCCCTGGATCAGCGTTGCATGGAACATCAGGAGGATATATCTCTCAGCATCGTACTGCGCAAGCATCGTCATGCCCTCGCTTAGGTTTTCAGCAGCATCGCCTACCGGGACCATGGTTATGAAATGCGCGGCAAGCACATACACGATGAAGAGGAAGACAAAGAACGAGAGGTAGATGATCATCACGTACTCTGCCATGTTGCTGAACCGGTTCTGTTTCAGGCGGTGTGCTGCTTCGGCATCGGCAGCCGCAATCTGAAGCACCCTCCGAATGTCGCTGACCGCCTCGTTCGCCTTTATGATAAGCGTGATGGTGCGGGTGATCATGACAGTCCTCGCCCTCTCCTCGAACCGTGTCATCGCCTCAGAGGTGGTAGCACCCCACTCGATGTCCTTCCACATACGCCTGATCTCGCGATCAAGCATGCCGAGTCTGGATTTGAGAGATGCCCTGATCGAGCTGGTCAATGTGAGCCCGGCCTCGTTCATCGATGCGAGTCTTCTCAGGAACTCAGGCATCTCACTCTCTATATTCTTGATCCTCCGCGTACGTTTCTCATAGAAGTACGTGAACGGGACAAGCAGGACGAACATTCCGAATATGATCACATCATCAAGAATGTAGAGGGCCGGAAATGCCATTGTGGAGGCGTTGGACGCAACACCGGACAACGTATCGATGACCGGTTGGAGGGAGAGATAGCCCTTCATGTAAACGTCGATCAGGATATAGATGAGTGCCGCGGGAACGGTCAGCAACAGCACGTATCCGGGATTTTCAAAGAACGCTTGAAGCGGGTTTCTGAAGAATTTTTTGTACTTCTTGATGGATTCAGCACGCTCAAGCTGGGCGAAAAGCTCAGCTTCCTCGGAGGGAACTACATCGATTCCCGCGAAAACATCCGGCTGTTTTACAGTGGAGGGGACGCCGCGGGACTCCTCATGCGAACCAGCCATAATGTTTAAGAGGATGATGCACATCGCGGTGGCTCCAGGGATCAGCCCGTAGATCAGCGCCTGCAAAAGGACGATCGAAGTACTGTCGATCATCCCGACTACCACGAGCACGGTCATCAGGAACAACGGTCCCGCAACAAAGACCGTGATGTAACCCTCAGCAACCATGCCGAGCGAATTTAAGTATTCTTCCTGGTCCGCCTCAGCACGCTCATAATAATATGCTGCCTTGGCTCTGAAATATTCGGTGAGATTGCCGCCGCTGTCGAGCACCATGATCAGCCCATCAAGAAAATCCCTCATGTGCCTTGACGGGCATCGATCATTCGCATCATGCATGGCCTGTATGATATCGATGTTGAAATACCTGATATCCCTGACGATGTATCCGACATGATTTGCAACACCACCATAGACCCGCCGTTGTTTGGCAAGCGACTCAAGGATCTCGATCAGTTCCATGCCGCCGCGGGAGAGCGCATACATGTACGTGATTGCGGATGGCAGCGACCGATCGATGCGTGCTGCCGTATCATCGCTCCGAAACGTCGGATAATACTTAAAGAGGCTGTAGGTGATGCCCCCGAATACCAGCGAAACCGGAAGGGTAAACAGGAATATCATCCATCCGAACGTTGAAGACAGCGGGATTGCGATGAGGCAGGAGGACAGTAACACAGCAACAGCAACCAGCGCTGATAGGAGGGCCGATCTGGCAAGATATTTGTCAACAGGAATCGGTATCCGTGCCCTCCGAAGCGCATTGGTGAGATCTGTGTATGAACTGCGCCGCTCCGCGAAATAGATGCCGAGCTTGCGTATGGTTGACGTGTATGTGTACAAGGTCACTTTCCCCCACATAATAGTGGTTACTGATCATATTTATATGTTGGTGCTTTGCATGAAACCGCGTGCATGGACGCGTTCATGCGAAGCACAATACCAGATCTCACCACCGCTCAACTATCATAGATCCGAACCTCCTCGATAGAACCATTGAAACCATAAGCACCGGTATTGTTAGCGCCGATGATCAGATCGCTGCCAGTAAAGTCAAATGGCAGACCATTCGGGAACGTGCGCTTTGCGGCAGGAATCCCATTGACCAACAACGTAGCAGTCCCGTTCAGAGCGTTCAGAATGGTAGCGGCAGTGGAATTGTGATGCCAGGAGTCCTGCCCTGTTATATCGGTCGAAGACCTGAGAACGCCATGCATGAAGTCCACCTGCCCCCGGATCAGGCAGAGGTCCAGTCCGGTTACACGGGACGAACTGTCCAGCAGATGGGCGGTCAGCGGGTCGGAGATCAGGTCGGTGGTGTAATTGGTGGAATTGTGAGAAAACGACCAGTTTACATAATCCGTCACGTACCCATTCGTGAACCGACCGCTCAAACATCCTGGGGTTGTGCTGCCCACGTCATAACTCATCCGGGTACCGAGATCCCATCTCAAACCTTCGGCAATAGTTGCCGGTTCTAAAGCAAAATTACCTGAATCCGCGTAACTGAACCCTTTCACCCCAAGGACGCGAGAGGCGATATAGTCATAAATACTCTTGTTGTCATCATCCGGCTCGCCAAACGAGTGAACCAATGTCTTATTCAATACGCCATTGACTCGTAGATACTCGTATTTTTTGATGCCGTTTATCCATACGTTAGCATCATCCTTCACCCCCGTTGTGTTGAAGAAGTCCCCATAATAATAGTCTGGACTGAGAATGGTTCCATGATACGAGCTTATAAAGCTCTCCCACATGTAATAATCGCTGCCACAGTGATTTGCATAATATCGCACCCCGTTAGCAACAGTTTTCTTACTCAGGTTGTTGTGTGCATGAGCATTCAGTTCTTCCAGATACGCATCAAATTGGGTCTTGTTGCCTGTTCCACCAATGCAACCATAGTATGGGTCGAAAAACTCGGGGTCGAGTTCATCCCAGACGAA
>DASC01000015.1:4046-24140 GCA_002503595.1 Candidatus Methanogaster sp. UBA203
CTCATTGCTATCAGCGACCATGACCAGTTCCAATCCGGATTCCGACCAATTCAGATACGTACAATTAAGCTGTGCATAGTAGACAAGATACTTGAAATTGTCCGGATCCGGCATCGATATACGGTCGGTGTATGTGGATGTTGTTATGTTCAATTCAAAGGTCATGTCCACGCCCCACAGAGACGCCCATGGACTGTTGTAATCCCAAGCTTCTCCATCAACATAGTAGCCGTTTGCGATTCCATTGAAACTAGCGCCCCAGTAATAACTGGTGTCACCATAACAACCACCTGGACTTTCCAGCACCAACCAATAAGTATCGCCTCCTGTAAGATTGTGATTGAAAGGCATAGTAATCCAGGCATAGCTGGTGCTGACCGCAGTATCAGGAATAGTAGCAGACGCAACCACCGCCCCGGGTTGGGTGCCAGTGCCATCATCTGCATAGATTGCTACATTTATGTCTCCTGTGGTCTCTCCCATCCAACCACCGATGTTTTTGATGTAAACACTCACGTTGTTGAGTCTTGCATTGCTATCCAGTTTAAATGTTTGAGCTCGCTTACGAGTCCCACCAAAACCGGGACCGGGATCCCAACCAAGATTCGATTCATTCTGCCTGACAACCTCGTCTTCTAATTCAAACACCATATCCCCCTTCGCGAGAATGTACTGCTCGCCAGCATCCGACGAGTTTGCCCATGCGCCGATCGTGGTCTTATTGGTCATCGCGAGACTGGTGCTGTTGGCAACCTCCACATAATCGCTGCTGCCATTGAACTGGAGCGCGTACAGTGTGCCATCAGTTATCCATGTTGGATCACCGTATATGGTGCCATGGTTCTTGTAGCATGATGAGTCGTTGGCTGTTGTGCTGCCTGTGCCGTCGTCGAAGTACCAGAGGCCCACCAGGTCCGGTGTGTTGCATACGCATACCGTGATGTTGTCTGTACCCATCTCGGCGCCGTCCTCATTGTATGCGGTTGCGTGGATCGTGTAATTCCCGCATCCGAGACCGGTTGTGTTCCAGCCGTATGTGTATTTGGTTGTGTTGTGTACGACTGACTCGCCTGAGTGATTTGTTGCGTTCTGGGAATAACTGACTTCGTTCGATACGGAACTGATGTTGAAGTTCACATAATCCGTCTTTATATCAAAAGCACGCGCATCGATTGGCACGGGGTCAGATACCCAGTCGCCATCATAAGGATACACAATCTTAAAGCCGGACATCACATGGATGATTGCGGTGTCGCTGGCTGTCTTGCCAGTGTGGTCTTCGACTACTGTGAGGTTCACGGTGTAGTCGCCAACCGTTGTGTATGTGTGCGTGGTCGTCGACGCGTTCACTGTTGCATTGGTTCCGTCTCCGAACTCCCATCGCGATTCATTGATGCATCCGGTTGATCCTGAGCCGTTGAGCCGGACTTCCGTTCCGCGTCCAACCCACTGCTCGGGTCCTGCGTCTGCGGTGAGGTTTGCTGGCGGGAGGATCGTGACTATGCACGTGTCGGTGTCGGTTGCGCCGTCAACGTCGGTTACGGTCAGTATCACAGTGTAGTTGCCGTTAGTACTGTAGTTGTACCATACATACGGCTCATCCAGCACATCGCTCTCGTTCTCGTCGCCAAAGTCCCATTGCCAGCTCACAATTCCCCGGTAGATGCCGCCAGTGGGGTTGTCCGGATCGTATGAGCCGCTGCCATTAAACCATGCCCACACCTCTGCCCATGTCGTATTCGCGCACAGACCGTCGGTCTGGTCATCGCCGGCGTCTGCTATCGGCAGCATGTTTATCGATGCGTTTCCGAAGAGACCTCCGAACACCTCACCGCTCACGACTACCCGGCTTGAGGAGAGACTCACGATGCTGACTCTGATCTCGTCGTCATCTGTGATGTTGACCTCTGGCATTGTATCCAGTACCAGTATCTTTCCGAGTGTCCACCGGTCGAAGTTTCCGATGCCTTCATCGCTGAGTCCCCACCGGGTGGGGGAATTATCATCGAATGGATCAAGGAGAGTGCCGTTGACGCTCACAAGTACGCGCAGGTTCTCGCATTCGATCGGATCGCCGCCCTGATGCTTGATGTGTATCTCATTCGTCCTCATATTTGCTACGCCGTCGACCTCGATGTGCGGGGTGTCGGGATCTTTATTCAGATATGAGTGAACCGATACTGCGATCAGTCCGATCGCAACTATTACTATGCCGATGAGTAGTATTTCCCCAACGAGCCCGGATACGGCTCGTTCGTCGCTTGTTATTCTGTGTTTGTTCATGTCTCCCCACTCCTATGATGAGATTCTGCTGGTTCTTCCTTCGATATAGATGTCCTGGATATCCAGGTGGATGCTCCCGTTGAGCGTTATGTTGATGTTGGCATAACTGCCATCAGGTGACCATTCCGGGTTCGCCTCAACCGATGTTCCGCCCACGATCTTGTTAAAGTAATTTGCCCATTCCTGTAGATAATCCTTGCGGAAGTTCTCGTCCCCTTCCGGCGGCTCAATTATGATGTGTACATCATCCGTATTATTACCTTCTGCAAACGGTACCCGGCTCAGGCGGTCAAGTTTCAGTTGCAGTTCTTCGACTCCGCTTCCGCTGATCATCGGTGTCCTGTTTTCACCCGTGCTGACGGTGACCATCGGTATCGTGATGTTGGCAGATTCATTCGTCGTATTCTCGATTGCGATTGTGGGCAGGGTCCTCATGCTCGCGTTCGGAGGCTGGCAGAGGAATACAGCGCCGTTCTGGTAGATGAATTCCTGATCGAGGAAGTAGCGGTTCATCGATTCGTATATCAGGGTGCCGTTGCTGGTTGCTGAGTAATGCACAAGGGACTTGTTGTATTCGTTGTAAATTATAGTATAGTTACATGCCCCGGGCGTGTTGGTCGTTATAGTGAGGTTGTAAGGGATATCTGCATCGCTTAAAACCTTGCTGAACCCATGACAGGGATTCAGGAGGTCGATTCTGTAATAACCTGGACATTGGCTGGTATCATTATTTATATATATTCCATCAATTATTTTATTGTTGTTGTCATTCCATGTGGATATCTTAAGGGAATATGTGCCAGATTCAGACCAGATCTTCACGCCACTTTGATTTGTAAAATTGATAACGATCTCGCCACCCCCGGGAAATGCGCTCACTGCAGAGTCGATGTAAATATAAAACTGGGATATACTAGATATATTGGTGATGTTCACGCCCGCACCCGTGATCATATCATCTGTGCAATTCTCTGTGATGTTCACCATCCATGCGTCCACCTTCACTGTGAAGTTCCCTTCCCGCGGCACTGCGCCGAGCGAGCCCCATGATCTGACCGGTGATAGGACCGGGATGTCGCCACCACCAAGTTCGATTCGTCGTTTGCTGATGATGTTAGTCTCGTTGACGAGCACGAGTCCGTTAATAGCGCCCGGGATTGTTGAGAAGTCGGTGAAGGCGTTGCGCGCATGCTTTGCCTCGGCGTCTTCTGCCCAGGAGGGGATGTAGTACACATTTATATATGCGGCGATGGTTATGAGCAATCCGAAGATCAGCACGGCTATGACGACGATTGAGACCGCGCTTGCGTCCTGAAGCATCCTGCCATGACCCGCATAGTTATGCTTCAGTCTCGGTTCCATCTTCCTGCTTCTTGCAGGCAGCTGGCTTCCTGGTTGTTTGTTCATACTTTCCCCGCCCCTGTTATGTGATGCTGGCAATTCTCCCTTCGATTTCGATCTCCTTTATCTCCAGGTGGATGTCTCCGGTGAGTGTTATGTTGATGCTGGAATTATCCGGACCGTACGACGGTTTCGGCATCCTGACCGATGTCCCCACGACTGTTGCATTGAAATAGTTCGCCCATTCATGTAGATAATCCTTGTGGAACTCCTCGTTTCCTTCCGGCGGCTCGATTATGATGCTTACGCTCTCCGTGTTGTTGTCACCTGCGAATGAAATCCTGTTCACGTGATCAAATCCCATCTGCAACTCCTCAACACCGCTCCCGCCGATCATCGGTGTCCTGTTTACGTCAGTGCCGACGGTGACCATCGGTATCGTCACATACGTGTGATTTCCAACATCCTCGATTGTGATGTCGGGCGCGATCCTCATGCTCGCGTCCGGAGGCTGGCAGAGGAATACAGCGCCGTTCTGGTAGATGAACTGCTGGTCGAGGAAATAGCGGTTCATTGACCTGTACACCATGGTTCCATTGCTGGTCTTTATGTAGGGTTCTATGGTTTTGTTATATTCATAATATTCTATCTCATACCTAATATTACTACTACTCCAGGAGGGTTCAGCCCTCATCGTGATATTGTATGGGATATCTGCATCGCTCAAAACCTTGCTAAACCCATAACATGGACTCATAATGTTTACCGGATGTAATAAATCGGGGTGGGTAGTTATAAGCAGTTCATCGAGTATTTTATTCCCATCGCCACCCCATGTGGATATGGTGCAACATTTCCCATCTTCGACATGTATCTCTGCCCGTCCGCTCTGGTTTTCCTGGTTTGTTAAATTGATAAAGATAGTGTCGTCATTTCCAAGATTTTCAATATAAATGTAAAACTTCGATACACTGGATATATTGGTGATATTCACACACCCATCTGTGAAATTGTCGCTTG
The DNA here is from genome assembly GCA_002503595.1 of Candidatus Methanogaster sp. UBA203. Classification (GTDB taxonomy): domain Archaea; phylum Halobacteriota; class Methanosarcinia; order Methanosarcinales; family Methanogasteraceae; genus Methanogaster_A. The sequence goes on from DASC01000015.1 coordinate 8,691, forward strand.
TGACGTTTTTCGTGATATTCTCCGTCCAGACATCTGCTTTCACTGTGAAGTCCCCTTCCTGCGGCACTGCGCCGAGCGAGCCCCACGACATTCCCGGCGATACGATCGGGATTCCGCCGCAGCCGAGTTCGATTCGCTGTCTGCTCACGGCGTCGGTGTTGTTGGCAAGTACAAGCTCATCGATATGACCGGGGATCGCTGAGAAATCAACAAAAACATCCTGCGCATGTCGCGCCTCATCGTCCGCGACCCATGATGGCACGTAGTATACGCTGACGAATGCTGCGACTGCTATGAGTAGTCCGAGGAGCAGGGTAGCGCCGACAACGGTTGAAACCGCGCTGTTGTCCGGAAAGATCCTGCCCGAACCGTGATAATGTCTCTCGTTTATTATCTGCATACCCCCGTCTCCTCCCTATTCCAGCTGCGAGATGCTGGCAATTCTTCCTTCGACATCGATGTCCTTCATCTCCAGATGGATGCTTCCTGTGAGTGTTATGTTGATGCTGGAATTATCCGGACTGTACGATGGCTTCGGCATCCTGACCGAGGTCCCCGCGACTGTTGCATTGAAATAATCAGCCCATTCTTGCAGGTAGTTCTTGCGAAACTCCTCGTCTCCCGCAGGTGGCGTGATTATGATGCTTACGCTTTCAGTGTTGTTGCCATCTGCAAATGTGATGCAGTCTGCATGTTTGAGCTCTATCTGCAGTTCCTCAACCCCGCTTCCGGTGATCATGGGTATCCTGTGTTTGCCGGTACCAACAGAGATTGCGGGCATCAGTACGCGGGTATAGTTCCTCTCGTCTCTGATCAGAACCCCCGGTGCAGTGCGTATAGTCACGGCTGGTTGCTGGCAGAGGAATACTGCGCCGTTCTGGTAGATGAATTTCTGGTTTAAGAAGTGGCGGTTCCTTGATTCGTACATCATGGTGCCGTTGCAGGTCTTTGTGTAGTGCACCAGAGTCCTGTTATATTCATTATAGACTATCTCATACCGGATACGGCTACCGTTCAGTGATGTGCTGTTCGTTATCGTGAGGTTGTAGTACGGAGCGTCTGCATCAGTCAGAACCTCTGCCTCTGCTTCAGCCATGACCATGTCAAATCCGTAACAGGGACTCAGAAGATCTATTTTGTAACGTTCGATCACTAAATCGTCAGCGTTTATGGGCAGATCCTCGATTACTTTGTCGTCATAACCGTTCCAGATGGATATGTTGAGATGCGTGTTGCTTTCGGCCTTGATCTCTGCCCGTCCGCTCTGGTTTCCCTGGTTTGTGACACGGATACACACATCCCCCGGCGGCACGGGGTTGTATTCAATCTTATCGATATAAATATACAACGAGGATATGGTGGAGATGTTGGTGATGTTCACAGATCCGTTCTCGAGACTGCGGGGGCCCGTGTTGTTCCTCATGATATCCACAGTCCAGACATCCGCCTCCACAGTAAAGTTCCCCTCATCTGGCACCACACCCAGTGCGCCATAAGATGTTCCCGGAGCTATGAGCGGGATGCTGCCGCTACCGAGTCGGATCCTCTGTCGGCTTACAGCGACGCTGCCGCTACCGAGTACCAGGTTATCGATGTTGCCGGGGATTGCTGAGAATGAAGCGAAGACATCATCTGCATGTCTTGCTTCTACATCCGCGGTCCACAATGGGACATACTGCACCCTTGCAAATATTATGACCGACAGGAGCAGTCCAAAGAGCAGCATAAAGCTCACGACGGTTGAAACCGCATCAGCATTTGAAGATATCCGAGTGTGCGCCGTCTGTGGTGATCTTGATCCCATCTCTGTGTACCTCATAAGCCATAATGTCTCTCGAATGTTTTGTTCTCCGCATTTTCGTGATCTCGATAGATAGCAGGATGGTTTTCTCCCTGGCACGTCGGTGGTAGTTTAAGAATATAACGCCGTCTGACACGTATTCGATCATTCCGAATCGTGATGCGTGTGGGTTTGAGCTGTCCAATTCCGATGTGATTACGGACGTTGCTCCGCTATTCCTCATCACCTGAACAAGGTCGTATACGATCAGTCTCCGTTCGTTTTCGCCCGTGAACAGCATTTCGAAGAGTGTTATCGAGTCGAACACACATCGTTTCGCGCCGAACAGCTCGAAGAGTCGTGGCAGTTCGCTTCGGATGCGGAGTATCGATGTTTTGATATCGATCGCAGTCAGTTTCATCAGTAGCAACAGTTCTTCGTCCACATATCTCTGAAAGTCCCACCCGAACTCTGATGCTGTGCGGATCATGGCTTCTTCGTCGTCGTCGAGGCTGATTAAGATGCAGTGTTCGCCGTTTTGCAGACCCTCGTTTAGGAATTGCATCCCGAACGTGGATTTCCCGGTTCCGAATGCTCCGATGATCGCGGTGGTGCTGTTCTCCGGAAATCCACCTTCCAGTTTCTTGTCCAGTTCCGGTATGCCGCTACTGACCCGTTCTATTATCATCTCTGCCATCCAACCTGTTTAACCTTTGATATTGCGAAGCCATGATCCGTGGTGACTGACGTCTCGAATTTCACAAGGTTAGCCCGCTCAAGTTGCGGCAGAAGACCCCTGAATTTCTTGACGTGCATCACTCGCTGTCGTTTGGCTGTGCCGAAATCATCCCATTCGAATATCAGAACTCCGTCAGCACAGTCCATTATCTGCTCCTGTAATGAGCGGTCAAGGATGCTTGCTGTGAGCAGCGCGTACACAATCCCGCCCCATTCCTTCGATATCTTCTGCAGACCTCGAAAGAAGGATATTATGTCGGACCAGTCTGCGGAATGTCCCGGGTTTGCGCAGTACTCTGCAAGCGTGGTTACGGAATCGATGATGACTACGCTCTGTGGTGCGTTTTCGTCGAGGTACGCCACCACCTCGCTGATCAGTCCCTTTCCTGATACTTTTTTTCTTAATGAGTCGAAAGTCAGCGTGGGTCTGGCCACCCACTCGGTTGGCACCGAGGATCTGCTAAAGTATTCCTCTGAAAAGTCTTTGAAGTCTATTTTGCTGGATATCTCATAGAGATCTTCCGGAAAACCCCGCCCTATCTCGTCATGTACGTCTTCCCAGCTTCTGGTCAGCGAAATGTAGCATATCTTCTCCGGAAGTACGGAATTTCCAAATGCTCCCGAAAAATTTCCGTTTCGTTGCAGTTCGAGGAGCGATAGTACTGACGTGTACGCAAACTCTGCGTTTCCGGCACCGATCTCCCCAAGCAGCATGACGAATGAGCCGGCTGGGAACCCACCTTTCAGTACAGAGTCAAGCGAAATGATCCCTGTTGGCATCGTAATCGAGTGTAGTTCATCCATCGACGTCCCCATCTATTGAGCCCTCACACCCAATAATTAGTCTGCACCATACAAAAAGCTTTTTACGGATACAGTAGTTGTAAGAACTATGGGAAGTAGTGAACTTGTGAGCCGGATAAAAGAGATTGTCAGCACCAAGGATGTTGTGTACGATCTTGAACCTTATGATCTTGGGAAGCATGGGGTCCTTGTCGATGACCGGATTCCGGACGGATATACCAAGATTGATCGATACTGGGTGGATGAGCCGTATGCGTTTGTGCTGGTTCTGTACGACACCGCGAAGAAAGTTCCGGTGTATACGGTGGTCGAACCCTCGCTGACGCCATTTGAGAAGACCCTGCTCATGCGGTTGTACGAGGACCTTTCTGACGTGCTTACGCTTGATGATGTCGAGTTTGCAGAGGCGAACGCGAGGCAATTTGACGAAGGGATTGTAGAGGAGATTCTTGAGGGAAATGGCGGGAACGGTGGCGCGCAGGTCGCTACCGAGGATGCTGGTGAGGATAATGAGCAGTTCGAGGAACTGGTTGACGCGCTGTTTGTGGACGCAGGCACTGGTGAAAACGGCACGGGATTCGATATCGACCTCGTCAAGAGCCGGATTCTGCAGAGGAAAGCGCTGGAGTTGCTTGGTTACTACTCGATAGAGTTAAGTCAGCGCTCCACTCACAAAATCCTTCACTTTCTCAATAGAAACTATGTCGGGTACGGGAAGCTGGATGCGATGCTTAAGGATCCCCACATCGAGGATATTTCCTGTGATGGCGTCGGTATTCCCATATTCATATATCATACAGTATATAAAAATATAGAGACAAACCTAACGTTTAATGAAGACTACTTAAACTCATTCGTGATCCAGCTCGTGCAGCGTGGCGGCAAACACATCTCGATCGGTAGCCCGATGGTCAACGCAACACTGCCGGACGGATCGCGGCTACAGGCAACGCTTGGCAAGGAAGTGACCACGAGAGGCAGTTCATTCACGATTCGAAGGTTTAAAGAGGACCCGTTTACTCCGGTGGACATGCTCAACTTTGGAACATGCTCAAGCGAGATGCTTGCATATTTCTGGCTTGCGATCGAGAACAACAAGAGTATGATCCTTGCCGGCGGCACAGCATCCGGAAAGACCTCCGCACTAAACGCGGTCTCCATGTTCATACCACCGATAGCAAAGGTCGTCTCCATCGAGGATACCAGAGAACTGACCCTGCACCACGAGAACTGGATCGCAGGCGTCACAAGAGAGTCGACCATCGCTCATGAGGGCGTGAGCGAGATCAATATGTTCGAACTCCTCAAAGCAGCGCTCAGGCAGCGTCCCGAGTACATCCTTGTCGGGGAGGTGCGCGGCGAGGAAGCGCTAACGCTCTTTCAGGCGATGTCCACAGGACACACCACATACTCAACGATGCACGCCGCAGACATCGAGACACTCTTAAACCGGCTTCAGGGCGAGCCCATCAACGTGCCGCATGCGATGCTGCAGGCACTAAACATCGTAAGCATCCAGATGCAGACATACATCGGAAATGAGCGCGTCAGGCGGACGAAGACGCTTCTTGAGATCACAGGGCTTGACCAGAGAACCGGCGGCGTAAGGATCAATGACCTGTACACATGGGATCCTGCGAAAGACGCATTCGAGTACTCAGGCAACTCTTATGTGCTGGACCAGATCAGGGAGGAGCGCGGATGGACAAATAGCCAACTGAGAGACGCATTAGCAGAACGCAAAGATATCCTTGAATACATGGTTGAGAAGAATATCAACAATTACAAGGAGATCTCCCATATCGTCCAGCGATATGCCCTCGATCCCGATGTGGTATTGTCAGAAGTCAGGGGACTGGGTCTCGGATACTGAAGCACGGGATTTAACCGCTGAATACGTTAGCAAAGCCGTTGGCAGCGCGCAGAGGACTCGGGGAAAAGGGGCTCTGCGTACTCATCGGGGTTTAATTTCCTGTTTGGTTGCGGCTTGTTTGGATTATGCCTGCAAATGTGGCGGCTTTTTGGGCATCGGTCAATGCCATAAGGCATGGCAGCCCCACCACCCCGCAAACTATATATGTGATTAATATCAATCCTATTTAGGCATCTACTATATAAAACGGGGATGCAAAACGCATAGAATGTCATGAGGGGACGGAAATGCAAACAATTGTAAACAACGCACTAGGGTACACTGAGAAGGAAGACCTGTATCGGCAATTCAACGATGAGAAAGGGGAGTTCGCTGATGCAGAGCTACTTGGAACGCCACGCATACTGATCGTCGGTTGCGGTGGCGCAGGGAATAATACATCGACCAGAATGCATGACATCGGCATCGATGGCGTGGATATCATCGCAATCAATACCGATAAGCAGGATCTGGATCGATGCAGGGCTGATAAGAAGATCCTGGTCGGCAAATCGATCACGCGGGGTCTTGGAGCGGGAGGAGATCCTGACGTCGGGAGGCGGGCTGCCGAACTTGCGCGCGGAACGCTGAGCGAGGTTCTTACAGAGTCTGATCTGGTCTTTGTCACTGCTGGTATGGGTGGCGGCACAGGCACAGGGGTTGCACCGGTGGTCGCTGATATCGCACGGGAGTGTGGCGCAATCGTTGTTGGGATGGTGTCCACGCCGTTTCACGTGGAACGTGCCCGCGCCATCAAGGCAGAGACCGGGCTTCAGGAGTTAAGTGACGCTGCGCACACGGTGATCGCGCTCGATAACAACCGTCTGCTCAACTACGTGCCGAATCTGCCGATGAGACAGGCGTTTTCAGTGATGGATCAGTTGATCTCCGAGACCGTCAAGGGCATATCTGATACGATTACACAGGACTCGCTGATAAACCTCGATTATGCTGACATGAGGACGGTTATGAACTGCGGGGGGGTTGCAGTAATGCTCTTTGGCGAGTCGAAGACGCGGGACAAGTCGAGCGATGTGGTCCGTTCGGCACTGAACCACCCGCTGCTGGACGTTGATTACAGGGGCGCTACCGGGTGCCTCGTGCATATCACAGGCGGACCTGACCTCACGCTTAAGGAAGCGGAGGAGATCGCAAGCTCACTCACGTACGAATTAAGCTCACATGCGAATGTGATCTGGGGCGCAAGGATCGCGGAAGAGTACGAAGGCGGCGTGCGTGTGATGGCAATCATGACCGGCGTCGAGTCGGCACAGATACTCGGGCAGGCACAGCAGCAGCGTGTCCCGATCCGCTCGGTGGAGGGCGAAATAAAACAGATGGAACCGATGCCAGTGATTGGCAGAGGTCACAGGGGACCGATCATCGAATATATTCGATGATCCCTATTTTTTTATTTTGTGATTAATTGGGTCACAGCAGGGAATTTAACCGCGAAATTGCGTTAGCGAATCGTACTTACTCGAGTATTGTGTGGATATCTACATATAAAACCACGAGATTACACAAGATTAACACAGAAATCTTGTGGAAATCTGTGTAATCTCGTGGTTCCTACCACCGAGTACCCGAACATGTTCGAAAACATAACGATAGAGGATCATATCGACCCCCTCCGCAGGTTACCCGATGACCTGCATATCAGGAACGTGCAGCGTCGGAACGACGATCCCTCCGACAGCACGGGGGTCTGCTCCGGCGCCATCGATGTTTTTGAGCATATCAAAGATATTTCCAGCGATCATAAGCGATTTTATCGGTTGCTTGACCTCCCCATTCTCTATCACAAAAGAATTTCTGGCTTCTATCGAGAAATCCCCTGAATACTGGTTTGCAGTGTGTGCGCCGATCACCGAGTGGACGAGCACTCCATTCTGCATCTCTGCGACTATATCGCTTGGCGGATACTCGATTACAAGATTGCGCACATCGATAGATGGCGTTGTATCGTACCCGGAGCGTTGCGCATTTCCTGTGCTTACAAGGTCTACCTTCCCTGCCGTGTACGCGTCATGCAGATGGTTTTTGAGGATTCCGTCTTCGATTATGGCGGTCTTTTGCGAGGGTGTGCCCTCGTCATCGGTTTGCGCTGTTCCGATCCCACCAGTGCGCAATCCGTCGTCGCATATCGTAAGTTCACCTGCCGCAACCTCTGCCCCGACTTGGGAGAGCATCGACCTGCCTTTCTGCACGTTATCGGCACTCAGGGATGGTATAAAAGTATATTCAAGGATGTCAGCGATCGCAAGCGGGCAGAACAGCACCGCAGTCCTCGCAGTCTCTATTTTTCCGCCGTGCAAGGATTGTTTTGCAAGTTCGCCTGCACGCTTTCCGATCTCGTACGTGTCGATGTCAAGGTTCCTTGAGATGTCGAACTCGTAAGCAGTGCCTATGCCTGACCCGTCCTTCACGATGCACTCGATCGATGCGGCAATCGAGGTCCCCTCTTCGGTATGCTCGATGCCGTTCGTGTTTACGATGTACCCGGTTCCTGTTGAGACCGCAAGCCCGCCCGACGTTGGAACCGCGCCTGCTGATGTAACGCCGCGAATCAGATCGGCAGCCAGTTCGACGCATTCGGAGAGCTCGATCTCTGCAAGTTTCCGATCGAAGACGCCATGGACCGCGGGGTACGAGCCTTGATGCGGGAGACTGTTCCAGTCAGGGTCCGGCTGGGATGCGCGGGCTGACCTCACAGCAAGCAGGGACGCCTCTTCGATGCGGTCCTCGCGATTTGTGCTTGAGAACCCGACAGCACCTGAGACGATGGCACGGATACCGATCCCTCGTGCAAACGATTCTCTGGCATACTCGATATGCTCAAGTTTGGTGTTGATGCTGACCGACCGGTCTGTTATGCAGTACGCCTCGACTTCGTCAGCACCACTGCTGCGTGCATACCCAATCGCCTGTGATGCGAGCGGGATCATCGAGGATCAGTCCCCAAAACAACCGATCCGCTCATCGAATACATCAAAGAGGTATTTCTCCGCACGCCGCACGGTCTCGAGGTCGCCCCTGAGCACGATCATTGCCATATCGAAGAGCTCGCCCTCCTCGACCGACCCGCTGGATGTCTTGGCATGCGGTTCGAGATCGAACTCCGATATCAGTTCCTGTATCAGGGTCACCGGAACACCTGGTGGGATTACGAGGTCGTACAAGCCCTCCTGTTCCTCTGCGAGTTCCTCCTCCTCGCCGAGTAAATCTTCAATTCCCAGTACTTTTTCGCTCAAATCAGATCACCATCACGCTATGCGTTTTCCTGCATCCGGCCCATACATCGCGTCGTATACCTCTTCGACGTGCATGACAACCGCGGCTTTTGATGGCAGTGCTTTGCTCTTGGCATGAACCCATGCTGTCACATCCTCGTACACCGGACCCTCTGTCACGATCTCGACCCTGCCCTTGACCTGGAACGACTTCTTGCCGTCATAGCCGACAATCGAGACCTGCGGATTCGCTTCCATGTTTGCTGCGGTCTTGTCAAAGAAGTTGTCTGCGATCTGGATCGTCTCGTCATCCACGATCCTTAAGAATCCGACGAAGATCACGTTCGGCTTGCCGTCCAGATCCGCGGTGGCAACCGGAACCGGGCTTTGCTTGTTTATAACTTCCTGTACCTCTGGTGGCATTTTGACCATATCAATCACCATCTTCGACTCTAACCGCCGTGGTATAAAGGTTTGTGTCGGGGGACACTGTCTAAAAATCAAGTGATTTATCACCGCGGTCTGCGAAGCAGCGCCGAAGGCNNCTATGAGCTCTACTCGACAGTTTTAAGACCGTTTCAATTCTCACTGGGTTTTGTTATGCCTCTCTCGTACTCTGCGTGCTCAGCGGTGAAACTTAAGGATATAGTGATTTCACTGGGAAAATCGACAGTGCCCCCGAAACCAATAACCTCGCGACAGGAAAGTATGAGCATGATGCAACTGGAAAGCCCAATCATACATGCAGAGGTCGATTCCGGGATGAGCGTTGAAGATCTTGTCCACGCGCTCGGCGGATGCGGATTTGGCGCGGGAAGACTCGCGGAGGCGTGTGACATATACGAAGAGATGCTCAAAGACGATGCCACAACGAAGTTCTTCGGGCTCGCTGGCGCGATGGTGCCTGCCGGGATGCGGAATATCGTATCGGGTCTGATCAGGGACGGGCACATCGATGTCCTCGTCTCGACAGGCGCAAACCTCGTGCATGACATCATCGAATCGCTCGGGCTCTCGCATTACAAAGGCAGCGAGGTCGCTGACGACGATGCGCTCTATCGCGAGCAGATCGACCGGATATATGACGTGTACGTGCCAGAACATCACTTCGCCAGCCTGGAAGAGCATCTGCTCCGCGTCTTTCAGGATATGGATGACCAGATCTCGATTCGGGAGATGCTCTCAGAGATCGGCAAGTCATTAGATGACCCGGATTCGATTCTGAGAGCAGCTTACGAGTGCGACGTTCCTATATTCTGCCCTGCTATCCAGGACTCGATGATCGGGCTACATGCATGGCTGTACCGGCAGACAAACCGGTTAAATGTCGATGTATTTGCAGATGTCCACGAGTTCCTCGATATCTGCTTCGATTCCGAGCGGTCAGGTGCTCTCTTCATCGGAGGGGGCGTTCCGAAGAATTTTATCCTGCAGGGAACGCTCATGACGTCGAAGGGTTTTGACTATGCGATCCAGTTGACGACCGACCGCCCCGAACCGGGAGGGCTTTCCGGCGCAACGCTTTCTGAGGCGAAATCGTGGGGAAAGGTCAAGGAGGACGCAAAGGCGGTCACTGTATATGCGGATGCGACCATAGCGCTGCCAATTCTCGTTGCTGCGGTGCGGAGCAGGCTTGTGTGACAGATAGCCGCGCCATAAATCACTTCTTTGCCGTACATTATTTATAGTACACTCTTAAGTATAATACTTATGAGTGTATTCATAGACCGAGAACGAGAATTATCACTCCTCGACAAAAGGTTTGGCAGCAACAGATCCGAGTTTGTCATAATCTACGGCAGGCGAAGAATCGGAAAAAGTGAACTCATAGACCAATTCATAAAAAATAACGGCATCCGGCTTCTTGCGCGGGAAGAATCGAAGACTCTCCAGCTGCGGATATTTGCAGAAAAACTTGGAGACTTCTTTGGCGACGAACTCCTGAGAAAGACGGAATTCAGAGGATGGGATGGATTCTTCGAATATCTGTACAAAAAAGCCGATGAGCGGATAATCGTAGCCATCGATGAATTTCCATACCTTATCAAAGAAGATCCTGCGATTCCCTCCATTCTGCAGGATTACTGGGACAACAAGCTCAAAGAAACAAAACTCTTCCTGATACTCTGTGGTTCAAGTATCTCGATGATGGAATCGAAGGTGATGGGTTACAAAAGTCCGCTTTATGGAAGAAGAACCGGGCAACTGCTCCTCAAGCAGATCCGGTTTATTCACATACTGGATTACATAGGAAGCTTTGAGCGAGCGGTAGAGTTTTATTCTGTCTTCGGCGGAACTCCTGCTTATATCATAGAGACTGACCCTGAAAAGGACGTTTTTACGAATATAGAAGATACTGTCCTGAGAGAAGACTCGTTTCTGTACAGGGACGTTGAATTTGTGTTGAGGCAGGAATTAACAGAACCCAGATATTATTTTTCAATTCTCCAATCGATCGCAAAAGGCAATCACAGAATCGGGTTGATAGCCAATGATACGGGGTTAAGCGTAAGTATAGTGAACAAGTACTTATCCGTCTTAAATGATCTGCAACTGGTCTACCGCATGTTACCTGTGACCGAAAGCTACAAAAGCAGGAAAGGAATGTATTTTCTCGCCGACAACATGTTTGATTTCTGGTTCAGGTTTGTATATCCTGACATGGAGGAGATAGAGAAAGGAAAAGGGGCAATGGTTGCCCAAAACATAAAGCCACGGTTTAACCAGTACGTTGGTAGACATTTTGAGACCATAGTTCAGGAAATCCTTGAGGTTCTGAATGAGCGAGAACTTTTGCCTTTCCGGTTTACCAGTGTCGGGAAGTGGTGGCACAAGGAAGAAGAAATCGATGTCGTCGCTTTAAACGAGAAAATTAAGAGTGTAATCTTTTGCGAGTGTAAATGGAGTGATAATGTTAATGTTAGTAAAATTATTAGGAATCTCAGGGAAAAGGCGCGGTTCGTCCCGGTCGAAAGCGAGAAGGAATATTATATGATCTTTGCGAAGAGCTTTCAGAAGAGAACCGACGAAGAGGATGTTATCCTGTATGATCTTGAGGATATGGAACGGCTGCTTATGACGCACTAGAATTTGCGGAAGGGGGGGATGTTGTGCTGCCAATTCTTGTTGCTGCGGTGCGGAGCAGGCTTGTGTGACCGATCGCAGATCGTACCCGGAAGATGTCTTCCTGCCGATCACAAACGTCTGCAGGAACCAGTGCAGTTACTGCGGATTCAGGCGCGATCCGGCGCATCCTGACGCGAACCTGATGACTGCAAGCGAAGTTGCGAAGACACTCGTTGCAGGCAGGCGGGCAGGATGCACCGAAGCCCTCTTCACGTTTGGGGAAATGCCAGAGGAGCATCCACTATTTAGGGAATGGATCGGGGATATCGGATACTCAAGCGTAATCGATTACTTAATCGACCTCTGCGAGATCGCGATCGAATACGGGCTGCTTCCGCACAGCAATCCGGGTGTGATGGATCCCCGTGATATCAGGCGGCTAAAGCCGCTCAATGCAAGCATGGGGTTGATGGCAGGGTCTACGCGTTCACCGAGATTGTGACAGGCAATCCCAACCACGACGGGGCAGTCAATGTGGCAGATGTGGTAACTGCTCTTCAGATGGCAGTCCGTGGCGAATGGCTGGAGGCGGCTGATATTAATCGTGATGGCAGTGTGACATCGCTTGATGCGCTGATGATCCTGCAGGTGGCGGCGGGTGTAAATTAAAACAATGATAAGAGGTTCTGCGTCTTTTGATCAGGATTCCGGGACGCAGAACAGGATCAAATTCAAGATCGATGATATGGTTGGGAATACGGGTGGGGGTGGTGAGTATACGGTCAGGATAGATGCGGCAGATCCTGAAGTGCCGGTGGTATCATCGTCAACGCATCCGGATGCGGGTGTTGATGCGCTGATGGACAAAATGTTTAAGTTAGATGTGTATGCGTGACTAAATGCTACGAAAAGAAGAAGGCGAATAACATGAATAGCAGAACCCTAATATTGATATTGTCTGCTGTGTTGATCGCTGCGGTATTATACGGATGCGTTGAAGAGTTATCGGATCACGGAATTGAAACGGTAGGTCCGACACCGCAACCGAATGTGACACCGAGTGCAACGCCCATACTAAAGATAACATCAAGTCCAACCCCAATACCTACGATAGAAGCAACATCAGCGCTACCGTTGAGGAAGGAGATCCATCAGGATATTGACACGACACCTGCAATAGCATATTTACAAGAACCCTATATTTCCGATATAACGATGGAGGATATCGGGTTTGAAGTTTCCTTGCCGCGCGGATATAGGGAATATGATGTATACCCTCTGATGGAAGTTGGCAAACCAACGGTACCATACATCGCCAAAAAATTTAAAATCCCAAAAGATTCTGATGTGGAGTCGGTAAGCGTTAATCTTAGCAATCCTGTTGAAATTCGTAATATATTCATAAAACCAGTACAACCGCCAACGATAGATAGTGCTGATGGGGATTATTATTGGCAAAATCCACCCCCTTATACAATCGACAACGAAACATACGCAGCAAGCGAACCATATCCTGGGAAAGAATATGCGTACAAAGAATCCGTAGGAATTGACCTTGATACTCACTTACAAGTCAAACACATAGTAGTTTATATCTACCCGATTCAGTACATTCCAGTTGAGAATAGGATCATCGCATACAGAAATGCTTTCATTTCGATATTTTATCGTGTACCTGCACAGGAGAGGCATTCATGAAGAATACAGTGATAGGTATAGTAATCGTGTCTCTCGTCTTCCTACTCGGTATAGGTATAAGTTCAGCAGAGGAGTGTGTTATCATAACACATCCTGATTTCGTTGGCAAGTGCGAAGAGCTGGCAGAATGGAAAAGCAATACAGGAATTTCCACAAAGGTCGTTGATACGACATGGATAAATAATAATTACGCAGGCTTTGACGGTAATGACCTTCAGGCAAAGATTAAGGACTTTATAAACGATGGTGTTACGAAGTGGAATACTGCTTACATAATCCTTGCTGGTGATGTTGATCGCGTGCCAACAAGATATGCATACGTGAATGACAGCAATCAAGGAGATGGAAAATATGTACCTTGTGACCTGTATTATGCTGACCTATGCGATTGGGACACGAACGACGATGGGAAATATGGTGCAATGGGCCCGGATGTGGGCACAGACCTGATAGATGTGGATCCAGCGGTATTTATAGGCAGACTCCCAGCGAGCAGCAAAGCCGAGCTAAACACGTTGATAGATAAGATAGTAAAATATGAAATTAATGCATACAATCCCGATTGGAATAAAAAAGCAACACTGGTCGCAGATGATGGGTGTCTTAATGATTCTGAATATCTGAAGGATCAGACAGAGCAATATTTCATGGATTGGGGCGTCCCACAATCTGATATTCAGAAGTTATACGGAGCTTCCTGTTCTGTAGATAATATACAGAATGCGATAAACGATGGGCGAAGATTCGTGAATTATGCAGGTCATGGAGAGTTAAATAGTTGGTCCTGCCCAGGATATATGAATGCGCACGCCGCATCCCTTACCAATGAAGGAAAAACACCGATAATAGCGGCAAAGGCATGCTATACAGCAGGCTTTGACATGCCAGAGGGTACAGGTGGCATCGATCCATTACCGCAACTCATAGACGATGAGTGTATTGGCGAAAAACTCGTGCTGAACCAGAATGGAGGAGGAATAGCGTATTTAGGTGCTACCAGAGTCTCTTTTTCTTATTATTCCATACACGTACTTTCAAAGTTGATCGACAGGATGTTCTGGAACGCAACTACCAATCACAACACGGTTGGCAAGTGCTGGCAGTACGCGATCACGAAAGAAGCAGATAGAAATGATCCAAGGATTCCTTCGAGAAAAGTCCTCACCGCATACGTCCTTTTAGGCGACCCAACACTGAGAATCCGTGGTCGGCTATACGAGGATTGGCCCATGCTGAACCACGACCCACAGAGATCAGGACGCTCAGCCCTGAAAGGCGACCTATCAGGAACCATGCACTACACCACAATACTCGACAGCGACAAAATCACATATCCCGCAGTAGCTGACATCGATGGTGACGGAAAGCAAGAGATCATTATATCAAACGAGGACACGGTTCGTGCATTTGAAGGAAACGGAGATCATATCTGGACATACACAGGGATTACGGATGCGAAAAACACGCCCACGATATGGGATGTAGACGATGATGGAGTGCAAGAAGTCGTGGTAGAAACCCACAATTCCAAACTCTATATCCTCGATGCCGCATCCGGAGATTATGAGTGGGGATACACCGCAGATGATATCATTGTCTCGCCTCCGATCGTTGCAGACATCGATGGTGATGGAAAGCAAGAGATCGTATTCGGCGATGGTTATTATCTTTCCGAGGACAGACACATCTATGCGCTGAATGGGGATACAAGAGATAAATTATGGAAGGTCACGCCAGGCGGTCATAACATCTGGCAGGCGATGGCAGATGTGGATGGCGATGGAAAGCAGGAGATAATCGGCGTAAATGGAGATGGGGTATTTGCATTGAATGCGGAGAGCGGATCGATGCTCTGGCAGAAGGAATACAGAAACGCAGTTTGTCTGCCAGCGATCGCTGATCTCGATGGCGATGGCGATCTCGAGATAGCATTCGGGACATGGTATTATGAGGGTTTTGGCGGTGCCAACCGGTCGTATGTGATCGATGCTGCAACCGGAGACCTGGAATGGTATTATGATCTCGATGATTGGCCCGGACAGAGTTCGGCATGCGATGTGGATGGCGATGATCTACTTGAGATCGTATTCAATACACTCAATCAGGACGTCTACTGTCTCGATCGCTATGAAGGGTGGTCATATCCTCGCGATGGAAATGGAGCGATGAGAGAGGATCAGTACATCATCTCTGCTGTCGCAATTGCTGATGTGGATAAT
>DASC01000184.1 GCA_002503595.1 Candidatus Methanogaster sp. UBA203
CACAAGCATACCCAATATGGCCCTTTTAGTGATGTAATAATATGTGCAGGTGAGCATAGCGATGCGTTTGAACAAACAAACGCATTACCTATTGTAGGGGTACGTGGTCAAGTATCGCATCTTGGTGGAACTCACAAAGAAGGATCGCAAAGTGACGAAACTGCCGGTCAAATAACATCGTCCCAAACCCCGCTCATGCGAAAAGGTTATGTACTGGGAGCATCAAGTTGTGGTTGATCAATTGATTTATCGATGCGGCTTATGGGATTTGAGTAGTTCAGTTCTGTGTGCGCTTTTCTAAGTTGGTTGGTTTAAACTAAGAAGGAGGAAAAAAATTGTTCAGAGGAGAATCCTACGATGCACCAGTTGCCGAAGGCACGGAGTATGATGTCACCATAGAAGACATTGCCAGAGAAGGAGATGGCATAGCCCGTGTACAAGGTTTTGTGATTTTTGTGCCCGGCACAAAGATCGGAGACAACGTCAAGATCAAAGTTGACAAAGTCATGAGACGGTTTGCAATCGCATCTGTATCAGAGTGAATTATAAATCGTTTGGAATTTAACGTCGGGTTCCGGGTGTGCATCTTGTGTTGCTGAACCGCAATGATTCAACAGGCGATGCGCACACCCGGAACAATTTTTTTTGGAACATTAAGTGCGGATTGATTCAGGTGGCACTGTCGATTTTCTCAGTGAAATCATTATATCTTTAAGTTTTACCGCGGAGCACGCAGAGGCATCGCAAAACCCGGTAAGAATTGAAACGGTCTTAAAACTCTGCACCCTCTGCGGTGCTAAATCACGGTTTTTAGACAGCATCCACAACAACAGACTGTCGTGCAATCAGGTCACCGGGAATCCTGTAAAAAAATACGACCAAGCATCTCTTTTGTGAATTCAAACGTCCCTGTGATCCCGACCGACTCAGGAAGATCCCCGAGTCCTGCCCTCATGATCAGATCCCCTATCTCATGGTCGATAACCTTTGAGATCCCGAGTATCGATGTCGTCGGGCGCGGATTCACATCCACCACGTAGAGTTCGTCCCCGGCAACGATATCGACTCCAACATACCCCCTGCACCCAAGAACATCTGCCGCTTTTGTGGCTGTATCCATGACCTCATCCCACCGTGGTGTCTGGTATGGCACAACTCCACCGTTGTACCGGATGGTCTCGGTTCCGATCTCGACCATCTGCTTGTTCACGGTGAGCGGAAGCGCGGTTTTGCCGATGATCAGACTCGCGCTCAGATGTTCTCCGGATACAAGTTCGGTTACGATGAACTCATCTCTCAAATCCACCTTTTCCGATAACGCCCTGCCCTGCTGGCAGTGGCGTCGATGCGTCCTGCAGGGGCGCATTAATGCCCCGGCCTCGCGGGATGTAGCATCGATGGATCGCTCATGGCGAGGCCTTAATATCGATATCCCTTCTGAGGCACAGCCCGATCTCGGCTTGATCACGTACCGCGCACCAGCATCCGCACCACAACCACCTGCATCATCGATGACCGCTGGCACAGCGATGCCGTTATCCGACAGGATACGAGAGCAAACGAGTTTGTCGGCACAGTTTCTCACGGACTTGCTCGGGCAGCCGAGATTGACCGTGCTCTCTTCAACGACCTCGGTTAAGTCAGCAAGAATCTCATCCGGTGCGATCACGATCCCGGCATCACAGGTGCGCGCAATCCGTTCGATTGCTGTTGCGAAGCCGTCATTATCATAGACACCACCGCACCCGACCGCATCTCCGCTGACTCCATGAACCTGCTCTCTGGCAGGATACCGCACCAGATGCCCCCCTGCCGCGAAACTGTTCGCGAGAGTTGCGAGCATCGCGCATCCTTCACCAAGTATGTCGGGATCACCTATTGCGACCGCGTACTCGGCGACCATGACCTCCATTATATGATGCCGGTTCCGTAACCTGTGGCTAGTTTTCTCGTCTCGATTCTGCCGCACTCAGGACATTTGAGTTTTGAGTCGTGCTGAATCATTGCGGTTCTGCATTTCGAACAGAGCGCCTTCATGACCCCCATCTCAGGCTCTGATGTGTCAAGGCGCATGTTCTTGAGATCGACTATCTTTGCCTTCACGATGTCGAAGATCCCAAACTCGTGCGAAATGTCCTTGACATAACCCCTCTTGACGTTGGATACGTGGACGACAGCAGATCCTACATTCGGGATCTCCCGGTCGACGACACCCTTCGCACCGGCGATCGTCACCATCGCAAGCGAGTCACGCAGTCCCACGATCTGCCCGACGACTACATCCCCTCTCCTGAGGATCGGGGGTGTGTCCGTGCACGGGATCACGGAAACCGACCTGCGAACAGTATTGACTCTGGCTGTTCCGGCGATGGCTGCGTAGACGCCGCCGGTCTTCTCATACGTCTGTGCACCGGCACGGAACTCTTCAGTGGTTCCTATGAAATCTCCCGGGAGCACAAACTTGCCAGAGCCATTCGAGGCGTTATTGGTAATGCCCTGTCCTTCGGGCAGTGGCATCGATGAATCTCCCATTGTAGGCGATTCATCACTATCTATGGTCTCTTCGCTATTCTTCTCTACCTTCCGTAAAACGGTTCGTTTCTTCAGTTTAATATGAATCCCTCATTTATATTCAATATTGTTTAATATGTTCGAGCCATCAGCGTGGCTACTCCATCTCTTCCACAGACCACACAGCGTCCTGACGTGGCTGCCTCCGATCCTGCCGATCCGACCGGGATTCCGAGCATACGAAGCCCGGTCACATCCTCTATCTCATGTCCGCAATCCGGATCCTGGCACCAGCATACCCGCAAAATCCCCCGCGTCTCCAACTCTTTCACCTCATCAAGCGTCTCGCAGTCAAATATCCTCGAATTGAACTTCTGCGATGCAGCAGTGTACATATCAGCAAGCATCATGTCCATGCAGTCCAGCACCTCGCTGGCAATCCGGTCGATCGGCACCGACCGTTTTACGGCTGTGTCCCTGCGCACCATCATAACCGAGTTCCCGGCAATGTCTCTCGGACCGATCTCGATCCTTATCGGCACGCCTTTCAGTTCCCATCTGTAGTACTTGGCGCCGGGATGCTCGTCGCGGTCATCGACCGTTACGCGAAGTCCGCGACCGGTAAGCACATCGCGCACGGATGCGCACGCGCTCAGCACCGCTTCGTTCGAATCGCGGTTTCCGAAGATGATCGGCACGATCGCGACCTGCACAGGTGCGATCTCCGGAGGCAGCACAAGCCCGCGATCATCACCGTGGACGCTGATTGCGGCAGCGATGCACCGCTCTGAAATCCCGTAGCAGGTCTGGTGCGCGTACGCCTGCTCGCCGTCCACGTCCTCATAAGTGATCTCGAACGTCTTTGCGAATTTGTCCGCGAGATGGTGCGCTGTTCCGATCTGCAAAACCCTGCCATCCGGCATCAGCGTGTCGACTGCAAGCGTGTAGTCTGCGCCAGGGAACTTATCCCAATCGGGGCGCTTTGAAACGATTGTCGGGACGGCAATCCGCCTGTAAAACTCCTGATAGAGCTCGATTGCCCGATCCACCTGTTTTGCCGCGTCATCCCAGTCGATATGCACGGTGTGCGCCTCCTTAAACGACGTGATTTCGCGCAGACGGATGAGCGGGCGGGTGTGCTTGGTCTCGTACCGAAACGTGTTCACAATCTGGTAGAGTTTCAGCGGCATGTCCGCATGTGACCTGACCCAGAGTTTATACATCGGATATATCGCGGTCTCGCTTGTTGGTCTGAGTGCAAGCTTCACCTCAAGCGGGGTTACACCGCCGTGCGTGACCCAGTAGACCTCGTCCTCAAATCCCTTGATATGCTCTGCTTCCTTCATAAATTCGTTTTCAGGAATCAGAAGTGGGAACAGTGCCTCCTCGTGACCGTCGTTATCCAGAAGTTCTCTGATAATCGAATAGATGTTCTTTCGCAGTGAAAATCCGAATGGGGGCCACACATAAAGCCCCTTTACAGGATACCTGATGTCCATGATCTCGGCAGCAGCAAGCAGTTCGTGATACCACTCGCTAAAACTCGATTTTGGCGGGAGTTTTGGCTGCTGCACATTTTTCATTGAATGGAATTATATGGGGCGTGGACATAAACCTTGTGGGGGGTGTGTGCTTCAACCACTTTACTTCTGCACGGAAGTTCGAGGTAGTATTATGTGTTTCTTCAGTTCCTTCTCTTCGAAAGAAACGCCATTGCCAATAACCCCATGGTTGCGAACACGACTTTGAATCCTGGTAAACTTTTATCAGGTGTCGATGTAGATACTGGTGTGGGCGTTGGCGTAACGGGTGTTACTTCCTCACTTATACCTGATCCGTTAATTGTGATCATGGTATCAAAAGTAAGATCAAAATAAGCGGGACTCCATCCAGCCTCGTTTGTGACTATGAACGCTGTTCCTTTGACTTTTATGTATTTTGGTTCGTCAGTCCCGAAATATTGAACGATGTCATTATTTGATGTTGCTTTCTCAGCGCTATACACGTAAGTATCCATTGGCTTGATCACCTGATTAGTGACAATTCCAGAACCGGGCAAGGATCTCCATCCCTGCAACTTTCCGTCTTTTTTGCGCATCACAACCGCCTTGCAATCTAATTCATGCATAGAAACAGATACAGGATTTGGATTGTAAATTGAAATACTGGTTGTGGTGATAATCTCTTTAATCTCTCCCACCTCATCAGTTGATCTGTTTATCTCACACATTATATCAGCAATCGGGCTTATAGCTTGGTTGACTCCATCAGTTTCAAGAAAAATAGTGGTGGTTTTATGGAAAGGAACCACAAAAGATT
>DASC01000215.1:0-6196 GCA_002503595.1 Candidatus Methanogaster sp. UBA203
GTAAATCATGGCAATAAATGAATCCGCGCCCTTGCCCCAGGTGTCCCGATAGGCGATTTCTTCGAGGATGTTGGGCTTTTTGGTGAAGGTGTCGCCGCCGATCTCGATATCCATCGAAAAGTCCGCGCCCACATCAAAGGGCGGGTCGATGTAAATCAGCTTGATGCCGCCCTGTTCTTCGATCTCTTCACGAAGCGGTCCGTTTTTCAGACTCGATAAAATCAGCTTGTTATCGCCCCAGATGAGTTTGTTGGTCCAGCCCGCAAGCTGCCTTCCACGATCATCAAGATCAAACAGCGTTGTTTGTTTATGACCTCCTCCGGTCTCTTCAGAGCGCGGTTCATCCACCTGTTCAATCACCTGAAACGGCAGCACCACGTTGGACACTTCCGCAGTCTTGCCGTTCCAGACAAGCTCCACTTCCCGGTCATCACCGAACAACAAAAAACGGTACTTGTCAGGCAGCGGCTTTCCCGCTTCAATCAGCTTAACAGCATCCCTTTTTTCGTTATCAGTTAAGTCCATTCAACACTCCGTTTTTCTTCTTACAATCCGCTATGCATGTCCGGTATTTCAATATGGATAAGTTTGTTAATCTTATGCTGAAATATTTTCCCATTATCTATTATTCTTATATGTTTTAAACCTTATTGCGTCGATAACTGCAATATCCCGCTCTATGTACGTTTTCCTGATTACCGCATTTTCGAGCATGAATTCCCCCGCCCATAGTCCTACAAACCGCGACTTGTTTAAACATGAGACTCAAAGAATGTAGCCCCCAATAACGAATCGCAGGAAAAAAATTGAAAATATAATCAACCGCAGATAATCACTGACTGCGAAGCAGCGCCGAAGGCATGAACGCAGATTTGTTGATCGGGCATTTATCTGCGTGCATCTGCGGCTATTCAGAAGTCATGGAATTTAGGGCACTACCGAAAAATCGGCAGTGCCGTTCCCACGATTGCTTACCTCATAAACACCCTGTCAAGGACTTTCGTCACCTGGTCTTTGTTCTGTAGGCTGGTTGTAGCCGCTACTACTTCCCCGTTCTTGAAATACACCGTGAATGGCAATCCCATAAAAGATGCGCATTCAGGCAAATTTCTTATAAAACTTGCCGCGCGGATGTCAAAATCCTGGTCGCAGAGTAAGACATGGGGGTATCCCCCTTCCAAGTCTTCCATAATGTCATAAACAGGGACGCACATCGGCCCCATTCTCCCACAGCAAACCATAACATTCTCATTGTTTTCTATGGCTTCCTTAACCTCTTGTTCCGTTTCCAGATGTTTCAGATTTGTGTTCAGCATCTCATTTCCTCCTTTTGAATATATCAGACTTGTTGCAATACGCGTCCACATTCGGGTTGGCTACGCCAGTATCGGCGCTTCGCGCTTCGTATATGACGTCTGCACCAAAACCATGCATTGATCACAGATGGATTTTCATACTCACTGTATATAAGTGCTCTCATCATCGCGAGACTCCCCGAAAAATCGTCTCCAACCTCATGAGCATCCATACTCACTCAGCCACTGGCCCTGTTTTGGCGTTAACGATCTCTCTTAACCGCGCAACTAAAATCTTATCAGGCTTCTCCACAGGTGCGGGAGGTGTATCATACGGCAGCTTTGCAAGCGCACGGGTAAGCGCGGGAAGCACCTCATACTCTTTCTGGATCGAGTAAAACCCGGGACGTGCCCCGCCGCCGCGGTCTGCGCGGCATCTTCGTGGGTCCCCCGGGATAAAACCCCGTTCTTTGATAAACGCGCCCGGATAAATTTTCCGGATGGTGTTGGTAAGCGCGGTGACCATCGCCTCCTCCCCGTATATCATCATGCCATAACAGGTCTCCTTGATCGTGACGTCGGCATGGAGTTCGTAGATTAAGAGATGCATCTCGCTTGGCAGTTCCGACGAGAGCACAACCAGCTTGGTAATCTTTCCCATCTTCACACCTCTGTTACATAAACGGTATCTCCCTCTCCGATATCCTGCAGTTTATCGAGATCGATGACTCGCCCGATGATGTTTGTGTACGCGAATTTCTCGCCGGATGGTCCGTATCTCGAGTCGTCATTCAGTTTCACGCCGATCATCTGGGCATATTTTGCAGATTGGCTTGTAACGCCGATCTCGCCGGCTGGCACGGTCTCCTCGGGTACATTCTCTGGCATGATCTCTTTCTTCACCTCAGGCACCCTGAATAGTCGGGTGTCCTCATACGCTGCAAAGACCGGAAGCGCGCCGATCGGTGATTTGAGCAGCCCGAGAGCGTGGCGGAAGAACTCAATCGTCTTTGGTGCGTGATCGTCATATAATTTGATTCTTATGAGATTCTTCTGGGAAACCCCGTGCCCGGTAACCTCTCCGGCTCCCACGATCTCTATCGTGGTCTCAGGAGTCTGCTGCACGATCACATCGGGATCGTCGGTCTCCCCATCGCGACGCATGGTTATGCCGCGTTCTCTCATCTCCTCCTCTGCCGCTTCGAACGTCCTGCCAAGCAGCATGATGCGCTCAGGATTGACGTGGAGCGCGATTGCTTGATCCTTCTCCACGAGCTGGATCAGTTCCATGCCGCGGATCACCGTACCGACCACCGAGTGGCTTGGGGACGATGTCTTGTCAAGTTTCGATATGTACACGCGCCCGAGTCCGGCACCGTTCGACCTGACTGTTATTATGCCGGATCTTCTCGGTTCTTTCTGCTCGAACAGGCATTCTTCGCCTTGCAACGATTCTGTGGATGCAAACGCATGCGAGACGGTGCTGAATGCCAATACGCCGCCCTTTGCCGCTGCTAAGAAATGTTCTGCGCCGTAAGGGGCATCTGGCGAGAGTTCAATCGTTGCACAAGTGAATATTCGCATCCCTGGCTCGATTCCGGTTGAGAGGTCGGTCGTCGCGATCTTGTTGACGATTGTCTCCCACCGCTCGACAGGAGCGATGCCCGTTATCGAGTCGCCTGTATCGAGAGACTCAATCACACCCCTCCCGCTAACGATTCTTCCGAAAACGCCGCCATCCATCGGTGCTCCGTGTGCAGCGGTGTGCAGTTGTTTCGATATGACCATGTATGTATGGTCGGCAGCATAGCCGCCTGTGCCAAAGAGCACGTCCCACCGCACATATTCGTGGTCCCGGTAGGATGGGGTGATACCTGTTTTGAACGGTCCGAATGCGAGCGCGTCTCTTCCAGTCCATCTGACGCCGGAATTTAGGATCTCTGATTCCGCATCCCGCCAGATATCCTGGTATGACGACAGTTCGATCCCGATATCACCTTTCGTCGTACTGATCAGGTACTCGGCAGTTGCTTCTTTCGACTCCTCGGTCCCCTTGATGATGGCGATGGTTGTACTCCTGTAAGGAGTCTCTACATGTTTAAGCACATCCGCAAGCGTGGAGCCGTCAGGCACGGTGAGCGGCTTGTTATCGAGTTCGATGTCGATCATGGTTTATACATCTCGTCGCGTTCGCCTTCATCGAGTTCGGTGATCACAGCGTTCACGTCGCCGATCGTGGTGATCTTACCGTTTCGCATCAGCGCTGCACGATCGCAGACATCCTCAACAAAGTCCATGTCATGCGACACGATTATGAAGGTCTCGCCGAGTCCCTCTCTCGCCTCAAGGATCGATTTTGTCACATCGACTCTGGTCACGGGATCCATCGTTCCGGTTGGCTCGTCGAGGATGATAATTCTCGGCTCCTTGATCAGTACCTGCGCCATCGCAACACGGTGTGCCTCCCCGACACTCAGTTCATTCGGCATCTTCTCAAGAACCTCACGCGCCCTCTCTTCAGTGAATCCCGCGGTCATCAGGACAAGTATGGACTTTCGTTCGCCCAGTTCTCCGGGTAGTTCCAGCCCTATCGATTCGGTCAGGTTATCGAGCACATTTCTGTGCGGGTAGAGCGAATATTCCTGGTGCAGGAGTCCGATGTGTTTGACCGCCCGCCCGGCACGCTCAGCACCTCGGTCTGTCAGATCGATCCAATCATCCCCGATCCGGACATCGACATCCCCTGATGTTGCATTCACAGAGCCGTTTAAGATCTTTGATGCAGTGGTCTTTCCTGCACCGCTGACACCGACGAGACCGAATATCTCGCCTTCAGACACCTCAAACGCGATGTTATCCACGGCACGCACGACACCACGGTCGACCGAGATGTAGGTCTTCTTCAGGTCCTTGACCTTGATGATCGGCTCTCCGATCTCTGCTGTGTACGATCCGACCGTGCCGACCATGCTCATGAACCGTTCGACGACCTTTTTTGGCTCGCCCTGTTCGACGATTTCCCCGTCCTCGAGCAGTATTGCCCGGTCCGCCAGTTCTTCGACCACACCAGACCAGTGTGAGGTGATCGCAAGCGTCATGCCATAATCATTCTTCGCAGTCACGATGCTCTCGTGCACGGCTTCGGCAGTCCTCCGGTCAAGCGTTCCGGTCGGCTCATCTGCGAGGAGCACCATCGGCTCCTTGGCAAGCTGCCGTGCAAGCACGACGCGCTGCTTCTCACCACCGCTTAATTCCCTTGCAACATGCATCATCCGGTGCGACAGATTCACCTGATCGATGAGATCAGCCGCCCTATCGACAGCTTCTGTTGCCGGGTAACCGACCTCGACGAGCGCGTTGATCACGTTTGTGATCACCCGTTCATCTCCGTAGAGCGCGAAGGTGCGCTGGAGCATGATCGCAATCCGGGTCGCAATGCTGCGCCGAAACGGGCTATACCTGTCAAGCGATACGAAATCAGCATCCAGCGGCGTTAGTTCGGTACCACATTTCGGGCATGGCGTTCCAACCTTGCTTGGCGGTTCGGCATGAGCACAGTTCTCGCAGTACGCAATGTGATAGATGACCTCTCCGGAACTGGTTTCGTGTTCCTTGATACCTCTTAAGAGGTGCATCAGCACGGTCTTTCCTGCACCACTGCGTCCGAGAATTCCGATACACTCGCCTTCCTCTATTGTCAGATTGATATTTTTCAGAACCTTCTTGCCTTTGAATTCCATGGTCAGGTTCTTGATGTCGATCAGGGCTGTCATTTATACCTCCTATCTTCAAGTACTGTAGATTATCTTGATCGGATTTATGTATTCCTATCTACATCGATTGTACTATATTAATCTTTCACACACGGGAGTAATATGGCTTGCGCATGGCAACCGACCTCTCGAGCAACACATGCATCTCTTCTTCGGATGCGCCCGAGATGCTTATGAGATTGTCATTGCTGAGCAGACAACCTTTTAATTTTCCATCAGAGGTCACGCGCAGGCGGTTACAGTTCGCACAGAACAGGGAGTTATCGATCGGTCGCACGAGTTCGACCTCTGCGCCATCGATCATATATTTCCTCCGCCTGTGCATCTGTCTCGTGATGATCTCGGATGCGCGTGCGCGTAGTGCGTCTTCGACCGCGCCCATGTCAGCATTCTCGCAGATCCCTGTGAAATCCATCAGTTCGATGATCTGGAGTATAACATCCCGGTTTGACCGTGCGAAATCGATCAGATCCCATATCTCGTCGTCGTTTATCCCGCTCAGGAGCACCATATTTAGCTTAACCGGCGTAAGCCCCGCGTCCACAGCCGCGCACACACCGTTCAGCACCGAGTCAAGCGCATCGCTACCGCCTCCGGTGATCTGCTGGTACCTGTCAGAACGCAGCGTATCAAGCGAGACATTCACGCGATTAAGCCCAGCTTCTGCGAGATCGTGAGCATACCTGGAGAGCAGCGTCCCGTTGGTCGTAACCGAGACCTCCTTGAGTGCTGGCAGTTCTGCCACGATATCTACGAAATCGCTCCTGCAGAGCGGCTCACCTCCTGTGAACTTGATCTTCTCGACGCCATGCGCAAGCGCTGCACGCACAAGTGCTGTGATCGTGTCCCTGGTGATCTCCCTGTGCGCGTGCGCATGCGTAACTTCCCCCTCATGGTGGCAGTAGATGCAGTTTAAGTTACACCGCTGGGTGACGGATATGCGCAGACTCGTGATCCTGCGGTTGTACGGATCGATCAGCGGGGGATATTCTTGCATCTGGTGATGTAACAGGGGTATGGCACACAAATAAGTTGTGCGGTTCATGCGGTCAACTTAACGCTGGTGCCCGGGTTCTGGCTCAAATGGTTTTCAGATATCCGAAACATGGAGTGGCAGACGCTGTACAA
>DASC01000215.1:6275-22636 GCA_002503595.1 Candidatus Methanogaster sp. UBA203
GTTTGTTGGACTTTCTACTCTATTTCATCTCTACGCCAGATTTACCAATCACTGGAACTAAATTATACTTTTTCCCAGCCTTTACAACATTTATATCGAAGATAAAAGTTGCCGTCTGATTTTCGGTGATTGTAAATGGCTTGACAATCCTTAGCATCTCACTCGGCACGGTAACGTTTACCATATTCCCATTTACAAGACCCTCTGTAGATTCAACGATCAACCGAACCTGTGTATATTTCCCTGTCTCAATTGATTCGTTAACGATAGTCGTCATGTTTCCATCCTGCAGTTTTGTCAGATCAAATGTGCGATTCGATGGCTCAAGTATCACCCATTCGCCAGTTTCATTTGTCCCATTGCCAGCTTCACCAGCCTTATGTAGCCTCACCTCTGAAACTGTAACATTTAAGCTGTCGAAATCGTCTATCGCGCTCGGTTGGTCTGTAACTTGTACTACAAATGTCCCGGTCATCTCTTCTGGTGCTTTATCGCCATCCTTAGGTGTGGTAATGGTAATTGCCGGTGTAGGTGTTGATGTTTCTGTTAACATTGGAGTTGGCGTAACCGTTGGCTCTGGTGTATAGGTGGTTGGCGGTGTGGCGGGGGGTGCTGGTTCCTCCTTTTCAACACATCCTGTAAGTAATAGTACCATCGCAATTGCAGCTATGGCAATTAAACCTGTTAAAGCTCTTCTTTTCATCTTTTTACCTCCTTTTTTGTTTTTCTTTTCTTAAGTCACCAAACCCCGCACTTAATTACAGGGTTTGTACATCGCGTCTTCGCATTCGGTTTGGCTGCACCCATGTCTTGATGTACCCCGTCAGCAGCAAACCCGCGCACCGATCGTGGCAGAGCTCTTCTCTTTCCATGCTGGCTAAATCGGAACTCATCTGATATAAAAACTTCCCGGAGTTGCGATGTCAGCACCACACGGCACGACAGTCCCGCGCTCTCTACTGTCGTCTAATCTCGCCCCCGCACTGTACCCACATACACAGCAGCCGCCTTAACCGGCACAACGACCGGGCTGCCGGCAGAAAGCCACATCGCTGCTGCGGATTGTTTCGTGATCAGCGATAGCGATGGTGCGGGTCGGCATCATCCCGATCAAAGAATTAATCAGTGATGCGATCGCAAGGGTAGTACCATGTTCCCGAAGATCCGAATGCGCAGACTACGGCAGCCCGGGATACGAAATCTCGTAGCCGGGACAAGACTTTCGCCAGATGACCTGATCTGCCCGATATTCGTGGATGAGACCATCGAAAAACCCGTAGAGATCGGGTCCATGCCAGGTCAATACCGTTTTCCACTGGATACGGTTGCGGATGAGGCAAAGGAGATCAAGGATCTCGGAATTCCGGCAATCATCCTCTTCGGGATACCTGAAGCGAAGGATGAGGAAGCGACGAGCGCGTATGACGACGATGGCGTCATCCAGCAGGCGGTGCGGAGTATCAGGTCAGGAACAGACGGTCTGATCATCGTAACCGATGTCTGCCTGTGCGAGTACACCACACACGGGCACTGCGGCATCGTCGATTATGCCAGAAAAACCGTACTCAACGACCCGACGCTCCCGATCCTCGGGAATGTTGCGGTCAGCCATGCCCGCGCAGGCGCTGACATCGTTGCGCCGTCAGGCATGATGGATGGCATGGTACGCGCGATCAGGACTGCGCTTGACATCGACGGATTCGCAGACACCCCGATCATGTCATACTCTGCCAAGTACTGCTCATGCTTCTACGGTCCGTTTCGGGAAGCTGCAGACTCGGGATACGCGTTCGGAGACCGCGGCGGGTATCAGATGGACCCTGCAAACTCGGATGAGGCACTCCGGGAGGCGGAACTGGACATCGCTGAGGGCGCGGATATCGTGATGGTGAAACCCGCGATGCCGTATCTCGATGTTCTCTACCGGATCAAGACCGCATACCAGATGCCGACCGCTGCCTATCAGGTGAGCGGCGAGTATGCGATGATTGAGGCAGCCGCCGCGATGGGATGGCTCGACCGTGATCATGCGATCTACGAATCGTTGCTCTCGATCAAGCGCGCAGGCGCCGACATGATTCTCACGTACTTCGCAAAGGACGCGGCACGGATGCTGCGCGAGGATTTTGGGGCGTAGCACCATAACGATCTAATTTATGGGCATGATGCGAGATTAACGCTGGCGTTAATGCGATAGCATTGGCGCCCGCCACCATCCGCGCATCTGGCTATGACAAAACTTATTAATATGTACCACTCAAATAGTACATACATGGATAAGCTGGAAGAGATCATCGTAGAATTTCATAAAGAACCACTTCCCCGATTATTTAAAAGAGAGTTATCCGTTCCGGTGGACACCGACAAAGTGATAACAATAGTAGGTTTGAGGCGGGTGGGAAAAACGTACTGTCTCTTTCAAACGATCCGGGAACTGATGGATCAGGGACTTGAAAAAAAGCGGCTGTTCTACATAAACTTCGAAGATGAGAGAATAAGCGACATATCTGTAAACGATCTTGCCAGGATCATTGAACTATACTACAAGATAAATCCGGACGCAGAGACACTTTATCTTTTCCTTGACGAGATACAACTGATCGATGGCTGGGAGCCTTTTGTCAGGCGGCTGACCGAAAAGAAGGAGGTCAGGATCTTTCTGACCGGCTCTTCATCAAAACTGCTCTCAAAAGAGATTGCCACGAGCCTCCGGGGGCGGACATTATCCTATAACCTGTTCACGCTCTCATTCAGGGAATTTTTGCATGCAAAGGATTTCACGCCCGGTTCCCCGCTTATCGAATCGGAAAGGGGCGACCTGAGGCGATACCTTGATGAGTACCTGCAATCAGGCGGGTTTCCTGAACTGCTCCGGTATGACCGAATGGTCAGGTTGCGAACACTACAGGAATATGTGGACCTGATCATCTACCGGGATCTGGTGGAAAGGTACGGCATAGAAAAAATATCTGCCTTAAAATTCATGATAAAGTCCTTGATACGAAACTTTGCACGGGAGTTATCTGTCCGGAAATTGCATAATTACCTGCAGTCGGCAGGCGTGTCGCTGAGCAAGACAAAGGTCTACGAATATTTCTCATATCTGGAAGATATAAATTTCATTTTCCTTCTCAAAAAGTACGGAAAAGGTGTGAGGGAGGTTGAAGGGAGCATACCAAAGATATACCTGATCGACCTTGGATTTGTAACGCTGCACGGACTGGGAGATATGGGAAGGCGAATAGAAAATGTGGTTGCAATAGAGTTATTGAGACAAAAGAACTACTGGACCCCCCTCCTCGAAGTGTTCTACTGGAAAGATACGTACGGACGCGAGGTGGATTTTGTTCTCGCCGAAGGCTCAGAGGTCACGCAGTTGATACAGGTATGCTACGATGTTGCTGACCCATACACAAAGGATCGGGAACTAAAGTCACTCCTCAAGGCGTCAAAGGAGCTGGATTGCAGTAACCTCTCTGTGATCACATGGGATTATGAGGGTGAGGAGGAGTTTAAGGGCTGCAAGGTTGGTTTTGTTCCGCTCTGGAAGTGGCTGCTTTAAGGATGTTTAGCCCAATCAAGTTATTTTGTGACAGTCCATGAGGCGTGCAAGATTGTTAGGGGGGAGACTATCTGAACCGTGGATGCAGAGTTGCCAGAAGGGGGATTACCGCCCCCTCATGACACATCACACCTTCCCACGCACCATGATCAGCCGGTTGATCGCATTCACAAGCGCTTCGACCGATGCCAGCACGATATCTTCTCTCGCTGCGCCAGCGCTCACTATCCTGCCTTTCTCATCCTCCACCGCAACCGTCACCTCTGCAAGCGCGTCGGAGCCGCCTGATATCGCTTCGAGTTTGAAATCGCGCAGGCGCACTTTTGTCCCTTCGCCAAGCAGGTTCTGCACGGCGTTCAACGCGGCATCCACAGGACCGACTCCGATGTTTGCCACGACCTTCATATCTCCGCCAACAATCGCCTTCACAGACGCAGTTGGCGTGATAATATTCCCGGTCATCACCGAAACCTCCATGAGATCGATGAACTGCTCTTTTCCGGAGACCTCCCCGAGAACGGACTCGGTGATGGCGTAGAGGTCTGCATCGGTGACCGGTTTGCCCTTGTCTCCAAGTTCTTTGATCCGCCTGAGTATCTCTGCCAGTTGCTCCTCGTTTGTTACGAATCCTGCCGACTCGATCGCCAGTTTCACAGCATGTTTTCCGGCATGTTTCCCGAGAACGATCCTGCGCTTCTGCCCGACCATCTCTGGCGTCATCACCCCGGGCTCGAATGTGTCGGTGCACACGAGCACGCCGTGTGTGTGGATGCCTGATTCGTGCGCAAACGCATTCTCGCCAACCACCGGCATCAGCTGCGAAACCCGAACGCCGGTGTACTGCTCAACCATGCGCGAGGTCTCGAAGAGGTATTCGGTCTTGATATTCGTCCTTGCGCCCTGAATCGTGTGCAGGATCATCACGGTCTCTGCAAGATCAGCGTTTCCCGCGCGCTCTCCAAGCCCGTTGATCGTCACCTGAACTTGCGTGGCGCCCGCTTCGACTGCCGCGATGCTGTTTGCAACGGCAAGCCCGTAGTCGTTGTGGCAGTGCACATCGAGCGGCAGCGACACCGACCTCTTGATCTCTTTGATCAGCCGGTACATCGCAGACGGCACCATAACGCCCACGGTGTCAGGGACATTGATGACATCGCAGCCCGCCTCCTCGACGCGTTTGCAGATCTCGATTAAGTAGTCAACATCGGTCCGTGTTGCGTCCATCGCTGAGAACATGCATGCCCTGCCGTGATCCTTGATGTACTGAACCGCATCGACCGCAAGATCCACGACCTCTTCTCTCGACTTGCCGATGGTGTGTATCCGCTGGACGTCGGAGGTGGATACGAATGTATGCACCATGCCGACATCACAGTCGAGACACGCATCAATGTCTGCCTTTATCACCCTTGATAGCCCGCATATCTGTGCCTCCAGTCCGGCTTTCACGATCTCTGAGACTGCCTTCTTCTCGCCTGCCGATGCGATCGGGAAGCCTGCCTCCATGATATCGATGCCGAGTTTGTCCAGTTGCCTAGCGATTCCGAGTTTCTCTTCGAGAGAAAGCGATACGCCAGGCGTCTGCTCACCGTCACGCAGCGTGGTATCGAAGATGCGCACGCGTACGCCACGGAGTTTTTCAGTGCGGTAAAAAACGATCCCTCATATTGGTTTCTGTCATTTAAATCCTCCAGATGTTGGGAGGTGATGATTTGTCCGGTCAGGATATAAAATCTTTGGTGTGGCGCATGACCGGTCCATCAGGGGCGCATTCACTTTCACCCCGCTCTTGGATTACTGATTTATATAGGCGTGGCTGAGTGCATATCAAGGACTTGCACAGCCCTACACGATTCTGGGCAGACCTGCAGATTCCTTCCCCTCTTTTTATTTTTTTGGGTCTCTTTAGCCATCGCGTGGTTTCAGGATCGCAGAGGCGTTCTCATAACTCTTTCATCTGTTGCGGTTGGCGTCATGCGGGATGACGTTTCAGGTCTCTGGCACAACGTTTTGTGTGGGCACGAATCCATTAAACAGCAGTTTCTATGAGGTGACACGAGTTTCATAGACGCCAGATAAGTTGCAGCTCATGTTTATGTTATCTGCCCTACAAAAGAATATCAGTCGCCTATGGTGGGCTACAGAATAGGATCCTATGCGAGTTGACGTATGCCGCCTAACAACAACGAAATCGAAAAACGGCTGTGGGGAGCTGCCGATGAGATGCGAGCCAATTCGAAGCTGAAAGCATCTGAATACTCAGTTCCGGTGCTGGGGATGATCTTTCTCCGTTACGCTGACCACAAATTCGGTCATGCCGAGAAGGAGCTTGCCGGAAAGGAAACAGGTCGCAGGCAGATCGGCAAGCTGGATTATCAGGCACGAGGTGTGCTCTACCTGCCCAATGAGGCACATTTTCAGAACCTTCTCCTGCTTCCCGAGGGTGAGAACATCGGCATGGCGATCAATAACGCCATGCGGGCAATCGAGCGCGAGAACCCTGATCTGAAGGATGTTCTGCCAAAGACATACAACCGCATGGAGAACGCCACGTTACTCGAACTCTTAAAGCTCATGGCATCGATCCCGATGGACATCGAAGGTGACGCGTTCGGAAAGATCTATGAGTACTTTCTGGGCAAGTTTGCCATGAGCGAGGGGCAGAAGGGCGGCGAGTTCTTCACGCCGACCACGATTGTCAAACTCATCGTTGAGATCATCGAACCATATCATGGCAGAATCTTTGATCCTGCTTGCGGATCAGGTGGCATGTTTGTCCAGAGCGCCAGACACGTTGCGAAGCGCAGGGCGAACCCAAGCGCCCAGTTAAGCATATACGGTCAGGAACGTGTCGCAGAGACCGTCCGTCTCTGCAAGATGAACCTCGCGGTTCACGGTCTGGACGGTGATATCAGGCAGGGCAACACATACTACGAAGACCTGCACACAAGCCGCGACAAGTTCGACTTCGTGATGGCGAATCCTCCATTCAACGTGAAGAAGATAGACAAGGAGCGGATCAAGGACGATCCGCGCTTTCCTTTTGGCATGCCCAAACCAGACAACGGCAATTACATCTGGATTCAGGTCTTCTACAGCGCTCTGAAAAAAAGCGGTCGTGCAGGATTTGTGATGGCAAACTCCGCTTCTGACGCCCGCGGGACTGAACTGGAGATCCGTAAGAATCTTATCGAAGCAGGCATGGTAGACGTGATGGTGGCTGTTAGCTCCAACTTCTTCTACACGGTCACGCTACCATGCACACTCTGGTTCCTGGACCGTGGCAAAAAAGAGACCGATCGGGCGGATAAAGTCCTGTTCATCGATGCACGGCACATCTTTACACAGGTTGACCGCGCCCACCGTGAGTTCACTCCTGAGCAGGTCGAGTTCCTTTCCAACATCGTGCGGCTCTACCGGGGCGAGGATCCGGAGACGACAAACGGCAGTGCATCAAGGATGGGTGACACGTACATGGATGTGCCGGGGCTGTGCAGGGTGGCAACACTTGACGATATCAATAAGCAGGGGTGGAGCCTGAACCCGGGGCGGTACGTGGGCGTGGCGGAGCGTGAGGAGGACGACTTTGTCTTTGCCGAGCGGCTGGAGGAGTTGGATGAGGAACTGGAGATTCTCAACGTCGATGCGCGGGAACTGGAAGCGCGGATAGCTGATCATGTGGCGAAGCTCCTGGAGGGTGTGAGCGAATGAGCGAGTTGACCCTGCCTCTTTATGACCTGATCCGGCGAGTTCTGCTGGAAGCGCAAAGCAGTGTTTCCCGTGCGGTGAACACAGCAATGGTAGACGCTTATTTTGAGATCGGTCGCCTGATCGTCGAGGACGAGCAGCATGGACACGCCCGCGCAGAATATGGTGAAGAAACATTAAAGCCGCTCTCTGAACGGTTGACCGCAGAATTCGGCAGGGGGTTTTCCATGCGCAATCTCAGAAATATGAGAGCGTTCTATCTTACATTTAGAAATCGGCAGACACTGTCTGCCAGATTGAGCTGGTCTCACTACACCCTATTGATGCGACTTGATGACGAACAGGCGCGGGACTTCTACATAAAAGAAGCACAGGCGGAAAATTGGTCTGTGCGGGAACTGGATCGACAGATCAACTCTCTCCTCTTCGAGCGTCTGGCGCTGAGCCGGGACAGGGTGCAGATCAAGGCTCTGGCAGAGCAGGGGCAGATCCTTGAGTCTCCCCGCGACGCTATCAAAGATCCATACATTCTGGAGTTTCTGGGACTACCTGAGCAGGCGGCGTACAGCGAGAAAGATCTGGAGACTGCCCTTCTGAACAACCTGCAAAGCTTTTTACTGGAACTGGGGAAAGGATTTGCCTTTGTCGCCCGTCAGAAACGTATCACACTTGATGCCGAGCATTTTTACATCGATCTTGCTTTTTACAACCGTCTGCTGCGATGTTTTGTGCTGATTGACCTGAAGATCGGTAAACTTACCCACCGGGATCTGGGGCAGATGCAGATGTATGTCAATTTCTACGATCGAGAGGTCAGGACCGATGACGAAAACCACACGATTGGTATTATTCTATGTCGCGATAAGAAAGAGACGATCGCCCGTTATACGCTGCCTGAGGATAACACGCAGATATTTGCTTCGAAGTATAAACTGTACCTGCCAACTGAAGATGAACTGATCAGGGAGGTCGATGAGGTGGCGAAGCTTCTGGAGGGGGTGTGAATAATGGTAAAGACGCTGCCTTTATCTGAGTTTGTTGAAATAAATCCGAAAGTCAAGCTTAAAAAAGGAGTTGAGTATCCGTTTGTTGAAATGGGGTTTGTCGTTCCGGGGAATCGTTATGTTTCATCTGATAACAAACGAAGCTATAAGGGCGGTGGAGCAAAGTTTCGAACTGGTGATACGTTGTTTGCTCGGATCACTCCATGTCTCGAAAATGGCAAAATAGTCCAGTTTTCCGGTGCAAATAATGAGGTTGGATTTGGCTCTACGGAGTTCTTCGTATTCCGACACAAAGAAGGAATTTCCGACGCTGGATATGTTTTTTATCTTGCATCTTCCAGTATCATCCGAAAACCAGCAGAGAAGAGTATGTCCGGCGCCTCAGGACGACAGCGGGCCGATCTTGCCTCGATAAAGGACATGGACATCCCAGCACCCACACTCCCCACCCAGCGCAAAATCGCCACCGTCCTCGGCGCCTACGACGACCTGATCGAGAACAACACGCGGCGCATCCGGATCCTCGAAGCGATGGCGCAGGCGCTCTACCGCGAGTGGTTCGTGAAGTTCCGGTTTCCGGGGCATGAGCGCGTGTTGATGGTCGAGTCGGAGTTGGGGCTGGTGCCGGAGGGGTGGGGTGTGAAGAAACTGGCTGACGTGTGCAGCATTTTAATGGGTCAATCACCGAAATCCGAGTTTTACAATGATACTGGGGAAGGTTTACCGTTCCATCAAGGCGTGACAGATTTTGAGGATAGATTCCCTACAACTCGCAAGTATTGTACTGTACTGAAACGCGTAGCGGAAGCGGAAGATATTCTTTTCAGCGTTCGTGCACCTGTTGGGCGCATCAATATAGCGGATAAGAAGATCGTCATTGGGCGCGGTCTTTGCGCTATAAGAAGCTTGTCAGGAAATCAAGTGTTCGTTTTTCAACAATTAAAGGAGCAATTTAAGGAAGAAGATACTATGGGCGGTGGAACAATATTTAAGTCCGTAACAAAGAAAGATATGAATGGAATTAGATTTTTAGCCCCATCTGAAGCGCAGATTACGAATTTCGAAGAGATTGTCACTCCGATTTTTGCTGAACTTGAAAACCTGACACTGAAAAACACCAACCTCCGCCGCACCAGAGACCTGCTGCTGCCAAAACTTATATCGGGTGAAGTAGAAGTAGGATTGTGAGGGGCAGATATGAATACTGAGTGGGAAGAAAAATTTAAAACTTGGGCTCAGGGTCCTGGAAAGACAGAACAGGAAAAATGCGACAATGCTGAATCAGCAATTAAAAAAGCTATTTCAGCACATTCCAGACTTTCTGGAATGGACATTTCTGTATTTGCCCAAGGCTCCTACCGTGCTCATACGAACATCAGACTTGATAGTGACGTTGATATTTGTGTTCGCTTAAATTCAACTGCCTTTTGTGACTATCCACAAGGCAAAACACATAAAGATTATAACCGAGCGCCAAGTGATTTAGCGTTTTCAGACTTTAAAGACCTCATCCAAGAAGCACTTACCGATAGATTTGGAGCAGGTTCTGTAAAACGAGGGAATAAAGCATTTGATGTTCATGCTAACACTTATCGAGTTGATGCAGATGTTGTACCGACTTTTGAGCATCGTAGATACAATTCTGATGGCTCAAACAATTACATCCTTGGAGTTGCTTTTAAGACTGACGATGGAGTTCTAATAAAAAACTGGCATGAACAAACATATCAAAACGGTGTAGAAAAAAATAAAACGACTGCAAGACGCTATAAAAGAGTAATACGAATTCTTAAGAATCTGAGAAATAAGATGCAGGAAGACAAGGTTTCGGCGGCTAATAATATCCCATCATTCTTAATCGAGTGTTTGGTTTGGAATGTCCCGAATGAAGATTTTAATAATGATTTATACACAACTGACGTTCGAGGTGTTCTTGCCCATATCTTCAATAAAACACTCGATGATGATCAATGCAAGGAATGGGGTGAAGTAAACGAACTAAAGTATCTCTTTAGACCGAGCCAGCATTGGACTCGTGAGCAGGCTCACAGTTTTTTATCTGCTGCTTGGGATTACGTAGGATTTAAGTAGGTGTGCAATATGGGTGGTATGAAAGACTTGAATGTGAAATCTTTCATTTTTCTTTTGGTAGTGGTTTCCGCGATAATCTGGATCGCTATCCTATACGTGAATAGTAATGAACTCAGAGTAAGTTGGACCTCTCTAAAATATGTTCCTACGGTTGTTTCCATTGATGCCATGCTCTGGATATTGTTTGCAAAATGGGGATGGAAAAACCGAATTTTTCAGAAATGGTTAGTTCCGTTCCCATGCTTGGAAGGAACATGGGAAGGCACAATTCAAACTACATGGACCGACCCAGAAACTATAGACACTCCTAAGTCAATACCTGTTATATTGGTTATAAAGCAATCAGTCATCTCCATTAGCTGTGTAATGTATAGTCAGGAGATGATAAGCCGAAGTTATACTTCAGATTTTTTAATTGGTCCTGAAAACAATTTAAAGAAAATCACCTACACTTACACAAGCAGCCCAAGGGTGAGTGTACGAGAAAGGAGTGTTGTCCATGATGGAACTGCACTTCTAGAGATTATCACAAATCCTTTCCGTGCACTTCGTGGAGAATACTGGACAAACAGGGAAAGTACTGGTGAAATTGACCTAAAGTTTAGAAGTAAAGAGTTACTACAAGGTTTCCCTGAAGATTTGACTTTACATGCCATAGAAGAAAGTTCCTCATCCCAGGGGGTATAATTATTTGAATAAATATTTTAAGGATTCTCTTGTCGGACAAAAGCACCCACTCTGGCAGCCCACATACACCATAACCTCCACCACAGGCAGCGCACTGATGGAAATAGAGGCAGCGCGGGCTGTGCTGGAACACACATCACTGCCCCCTGGAGTTCAGGAAAAACTGCGCCGGCGGGCACGGGCATACATCTTATCGGAAAATTATCGGCAATTTGTCGGCACTTTATTGGCAATGCGCCATGTGGGGGCTGGAAGATGACCGGAGAATATACAGAAGACACTCTCGTCGAACAGCCAGCAATCACGCTCTTCGCCGAACTCGGCTGGCAGACAGCCGATTGTTTCAGCGAAACGTTCGGCACAGGCGGCATGCTCGGACGCGAGACAGCGGGCGAGGTCGTGCTGACCTCCCGCCTTCGTCCTGCGCTGGAGCGGCTGAATCAGGGTCTGCCTGCTTTTGCGTTCGATCTGGCTATCGAGGAGCTTACCCGCGACCGCAGCGCGATGAGTCCTGCACGGGCAAACAGCGAGGTCTACCGCCTAATCAAGGACGGTGTGAAGGTGAGGATTCCTGATCCGAACGGCGAGGGGGAGACTGTTGAGACCGTCCGGGTGATCGACTGGAATGAGCCCGATAACAACGACTTCTTCCTTGCATCGCAGTTCTGGGTCACCGGGGAGATGCATAAACGCCGCGCCGATCTGGTCGGTTTCGTAAACGGCATCCCGTTTCTATTCATCGAGCTTAAGGCACCACATAAACGACTGGAGACTGCTTACACTGACAATCTGACCGATTACAAGGACACGATCCCGCACATCCTCTGGTACAACCAGTTAGTCATCCTCTCAAACGGCAGTGATAGCAAGGTCGGCAGTGCCACGTCTGAGTGGGAGCATTTTGCTGACTGGAAGAAGATCAACGATGAAGGCGAGGAAGGGATTATCTCACTGGAGACGATGATCCGCGGCACCTGTGAGCCCAAACGGCTGCTTGATCTTGTTGAGAACTACATGGTTTTCATGGAGGTGCCGGGCGGGCTTGTTAAACTGGTTGCAAAGAATCACCAGTACTTCGGCGTGGAGCGCGCTATTGCAGCACTCTCGGATATCAAGTCCCGAAACGGCAAACTCGGCGTCTTCTGGCACACACCGGGTAGCG
Source organism: Candidatus Methanogaster sp. UBA203 (assembly GCA_002503595.1). Lineage (GTDB taxonomy): Archaea > Halobacteriota > Methanosarcinia > Methanosarcinales > Methanogasteraceae > Methanogaster_A. The sequence continues at coordinate 18,490 of DASC01000215.1, forward strand.
GCAAGAGCGTCTCGATGATCTTCTTCTCTCAGAAGGTCCTGCGGAAGATATCTGGTAACTGGACTTTTGTCATCGTGACCGACCGGAAGGACCTGGATACACAGATCTACAAGAACTTCGCAAATACCGGTGTGGTAACCGAAGAACAAGCTCAGGCGACGAGCTCTGCCCACCTGCGCCAATTGCTTGGCGAAGACCATCGTTACGTCTTCACGCTGATCCAGAAGTTCCGCGCCGGGAAAGGAGAAAGACACCCCGTTCTCTCAGAGCGGTCAGATATTATCGTCATCGCTGATGAGGCGCACCGCAGCCAGTATGACACGCTCGCGCTCAATATGCGCACTGCACTACCCAATGCCTCATTCATCGCGTTTACCGGAACCCCGCTAATCATAGGGGAGGAAAAGACCCGCGATATCTTTGGTGATTACATAAGCATCTTTGGTTTCAAGCAATCAGTGGAAGACTGTGCGACAGTCCCGCTCTACTATGAAAACCGGATTCCAGAGATCCAACTGACCAACGAGGACCTCAATGAAGATATGGAGCGTCTGCTGGAAGATGCCGAACTGGATGATGAACAGGAGAAGAGACTGGAGCGAGAGTTTGCCCGCCAGTATCACCTGATCACGCGTGAGGATCGGCTTGAGACTGTCGCAGAGGATATTGTGTCACATTTCATGGGCAGGGGCTTTTTGGGCAAGGCGATGGTGGTCAGTATCGATAAGGCAACAGCAATACGAATGTACGACAAAGTCCGGAAGCACTGGGAACAATATCTGGATCGGCTGCGAGGTGAACTCGCTGCAACACCGCATGCGTTTAGTGCGAAGAGAGCGGCGATCGAGGAGGAAATCCGCTACATGGAAGAGGCTGACATGGCAGTGGTGATCTCCCAGGCACAGAATGAAGTAGAGGATATGCGAAAGAAGGGACTGGATATCATCCCCCACCGCAGGCGAATGGTGAATGAAGATATGGACTCTAAATTCAAGGACCCTAACAACCCATTCCGCATCGTCTTCGTCTGCGCCATGTGGATGGCTGGCTTTGATGCACCCAACTGCACCACAATCTACCTCGACAAGCCGATGCGCAACCACACCCTGATGCAAGCCATCTCACGGGCTAATCGGGTCTTCCAGGATAAGGTCAACGGCTTGATCGTCGATTACGTCGGGATTTTCCGGGACATGCAGAAGGCGCTGGCGATATATGGTTCAGGTTCCGGACGAGATGGTGAGGATGGTGATACGCCTGTGAATGAAAAATCGGTGCTGGTAGGGAGACTAAGAGCAGCTATCGAGGAGGCGGCTGCATTCTGTGCCGAACGCGGAATCAAGCTAAACGCAATCCGGATGGCGGATGGATTCGAGAAGACAAAACTGTTGGGGGGTGCAGTGGATGCGATTCTGATCAACGATGAATCAAAGAAACGCTACCTTCTGCTGGCTGGTAATGTGAGCAAGCTTTACAGGGCGATTCTGCCAGACCCGGCAGCAAACGAACTGGCTCCGAGATGTGTTCTCTTTGGCGTTATTGCCCAGAGGCTTCAGTCTCTCACACCTCGTGCCGACATCTCCGAAGTGATGGGGGCTGTCGAGAGTCTTCTTGATAAGTCAATTGCTTCCGAGGGGTATGAGATTCGTTATTGTACAGAACCGTATGGCTCGGATCACCTCGTAGATCTGAGCAAGATCGACTTTGATGCACTCCGGGCCAAGTTTGAACAGGGACACAAGCGAACCGAGGCGGAAAAACTGAGAGGAACTATCAACAGTAAACTTACGAAGATGATCCGCCTCAACCGCACGCGAATGGATTATCTGGAACGGTTCAAGGAGATGATCGAGGAGTATAATACTGGAAGCATGAATATTGACGAATTTTTCAGGCAGCTTGTTGACTTCGCACATAGCCTTAACGAGGAGGAGACGCGGTGCATTGCCGAGCAACTGTCCGAAGAGGAACTTGCCATATTCGACCTGCTGACCAGACCGGAGATAGAGTTAAGCAAGCAAGAGAAGCAGCAGGTTAAGAAGGTGGATCGTGAGCTGCTCGAGACGCTAAAGCAGGAAAAATTCGTGCTTGACTGGCGAAAGCATCAACAATCCCGGGCGGCGGTGAGGGTGACTATCGAGAAAATTCTGGACAGGTTGCCACAGTGCTACACGCGAGGATTGTACCAGCAGAAGTGCGATCTGGTGTACCAACACATCTATGACTCGTACTTCGGATCTGATCAGAATGTTTATGCGCCCGCCGGTCTTGCAGCTTGAAGCGTCAGTGAACCGATCTGCACAGTCTCTGCTTTTGGATATTGGGTATCAACAACGGCAGGGGTCCAGGATAACCAACAACTGCCCACAGTCCTACCATCCCCTCGCAGTAAAAACAGATATACCATGACCGCATCCAGACTAACCAACCATGAAGATCACGATTGTCTCCCCTGACCTCTACACGTATGGCTCGATGGTGATCGGTGGAGTTCTTGTGGGTGCAGGATTCGACGTAACGCTCACCAAAAATACGGATGTCAGCGCAGACACAGACACAATCTTACTGAGTTTATATTCAACACTCCACCTCCTCGACAGCAGGATCAGAAACTTCGCAAAACAGAGCAGCAAACCGATCTATGTCGGCGGTCCGATCAGCGCGTATCCTGACATCGTTCTTGGAGAACTGGACGTGGACGGCGTTATCGTCGGGGAAGGCGAGGAGTCAACGGTTGAACTGCTAAGTAACGGAGTTTCGGAAGATATCTCCGGAATCGCATTCAGAAACGATGGCGAGATCGTCCGGACCGAGCCTGAACCTGCAAAACTCGAGAGACCGATGCCGCTGATACCTGACGACATCAGCGACCAGAGTATCAGGGGCGCGAATGTGTATATCGAGACGCACAGGGGTTGCATCGGGGCATGTGGCTTCTGTCAGGTCCCGAAGTTCTTTGGAAGGAAGATTCGGAGCCGGGAGATTGCGGACATCATCGCGGAGATAAAGGAGTTTAAGCGGCGCGGCGTTCAGAGGATCGCAATCAGTGGCGGAACGAGTTCGCTGTACCAGTACAACCAGCATGAAAAATCGGTCAATGTGAGCGCGTTTGTCGAACTGCTGCACGCGATCGCAGAGGTGATGGGGAGCAGAAACGTCTCGGTTCCTGACATCAGGGTTGATTATGTCAATGAGGAGATGCTCCATGCGATCCATGACTTCACGATGGGCTGGGTCTATTACGGGATCGAGTCAGGGAGCGACAAGATGCTTAAAGAGATGCGGAAAGGGGTTGATGCGGAGAAGAACGTTTATGCGATCGAACTTGCGCAGCGGTGCGGCGTACGGGTCGGCGGAAGTTTCATCGTCGGTTATCCGGGCGAGACTGCCGAGGATTACCAGTTGACAAAGGACTTAATCGGGGATACGTTCCTGGATGACATCTTCATAAGCATCGCAGAGCCGATCCCGGAGACTCATCTTGCAGATCTCGTGCTAAAAACAGATGATTCAGAGAACCCGACGTTTATTGCGCATACCGGCGAGTACAGGGCACTGAAACTGACAGAGAGCGAGGCGCGGTGCTTCGATCTCACGCTGCACGCCCAGATGTGCAAGTCAATGCCAAGTCTCCTGACCGATCAACTGTATCAGGCGTGTCTCGATGATGCCAGGCAGCAGGGAAGCGATGTGCGTGCGGTAACGAGGCTGCTGCAGAAGTATCGCGGGAAATAAAACGGGTCTTTGGTAACGACTCTGTCGNNCCCGCGGGGAGTGGGTTTATGTTTTCAGTCCAGCAAGGAGTCTCGGCAGCGCGATGGCTGGGAGTATCCTATACTGACCTACCATACACCCACCCACACGGCGCAGTCACACCCTGCGCGCCAGCCACGATGATAGTGATGACGATGCCACTGCGTACCAAAGAATAATCGGGTCTTTGGTATTCGCGTTGCGGTGACCAAAACCCCGGAGGCTTTTTGATATTTTCGAAATAGCGTTTTTTGGAAAACCACAGAGGGAACAGAGTGACACAGAGGGGGCGAAAGGTAAAAAATAACAACTCTCTGTGATCCTCTGTGCTCTCTGTGGTTTAATCTTCCTTAACGCCGAAGGCGTCGATGCTCGATCTTGAGAATGTCGACAC
>DASC01000036.1:0-6823 GCA_002503595.1 Candidatus Methanogaster sp. UBA203
CTGATACCATGACCAGATTGATACAACTGACTGGTTTGGGCATGCTTATGCTCATCTCGATATCGCTGGTAGCTGCATCCGAAACAACCATCTGCATCGATGATTACAGCGTAAAACCCGGTAACACGATCACAGCACCCATCATGATCAACGATACTGTGAATATGGGTGGCTGCGAGATCAATTTCACGTATGATCCCACAGTAGTTCATGTGACTGATGTTTTCAGGGGTGACCTGCGTTACTCATTTAAGTTTAATGTCAACAACGGTTCTGGCTGGATGCGTGCAAACGCGCTTGATGTGGATGGACGGGGTGGAAACGTGACCTTTGCATATATCGATCTCACCGCAGTAGGCGATGAAGGAGATACGAGCCCGCTAAACATCGCATCCGCAAACATCTTTGATATAAACTACACCGAGATATCATACACGGTGGACAACGGGTCATTTGCGATCATATCGGCAAACGACACGACGCCGCCAGAGATAACCTCAGTGGTGCTTGATCCGGCAGTGGTTGCACCGAATGGGTCGGTCAACGTGATTGTCACCGCAACCGATGACTCAGGTATAGCCAGTGTGACTGCTGATAGTGTTGTACTCGCGCTCGTTGCTAACGACACTTACGAAGGCACAATAACAGCTGCAGGCGCTCCAGGCACGTACAACGTAACCGTTGTTGCAACCGACGCGTCAAACAACAGCAATGTGGCTACGGACAACGGAGCGATGTATGAGGTAAGACTTCCAGCAACCCTGTACATAGAAGATGTTGTTGCAATACCGGGAGAGAATGTGACCGTCCCGATCACGGTCTTTGACGCGGTGAATATGAGCGTCTGCGAGATCAATTTCACGTACGACCTCACAGTGGTTCGTATGACTGATGTTATCAGGGGTGACCTGCGTTACTCATTTAAGTTTAATGTCAACAACGATTCCGGATGGATGCGCGCAAACGCGCTTGATGTGGAGGGACTGAGTGGAAACGTGACCTTTGCATACGTCACCCTCACTGCTGTTGGCAACAAGAGTGATGTGAGCGAGATGGATTTTGGGGATAGCCGGTTGCTTGACGTATCCTTCAAGGAAATCACCCACATCAGGAGGAATGGAACGTTTAGCATACTGCCAAACGTACGGCCAGAGGTGACAAACGTATCCGCAACTCCTGATACGATACTCTACGACAACGACAGACCCAGAACACCCGGAACAAACATCACTTCGCTGAGTGCTCGGGTGACCGATGCGGACGGTAGCATCACCGCTGTCACTATCAATCTCTCCTCGATAGGTGGGTCCCCTGCCCAGCCGATGGAGCACGTCTCAGGGGATCTATGGGCAGTGACCACGAACGCAACAGAGGGCGTCATTAATGCCCCGGACTTCATCCACCAGTTGACTGTCACTGCAACCGATGACGATGGGGGTATCAACGATTCGGTGAGCATCGAGCTGACCGTCCTTAAGAGAGGCGATGCGAACGGTGATGGTCTCGTCGACGTGATGGATGTGGATTACATATCCAACTATGTGGCAGGTCTGGAACCGGAAGCCTCGAATCCACCAGGTGTACTGGTAGGGGATGTCGTAGGCGAAGCTGGAGACCCGGTGGGTGACGGTGTTGTGGATATGATGGACGCATTGTACATAGCGATGTACACGAGCGGCATGGTAGAGGAACCTTAATCTCCTCTCCCTCCTTTTTTATTTCTGATACTATGACCAGACTGATACAACTGGCCTGTTTGGGTACACTTATGCTCATCTCGATATCGCTGGTAGCTGCATCTGAAACGACCATCGGCATCGATGATTACAGCGTCGAACCGGACAACATGATCACAGCGCCCATCAGGATCAACGATACTGTGATGCTGGGCGGTGGCGAGATCAATTTCACTTATGACCCCACAGTAGTTTATATGGCAGATGTCCTCCAGGGCGATTTGCGTTTCTCGTTTAAGTACAAGATCAACAATGGTTCCGGATGGATGCGCGCAAATGCGCTTGACGTGGATGGGCTGAGTGGAAACGTTGCCTTTGCGTATCTCGATCTCACCGCAGTAGGCGATGACGGAGATACGAGCCCGCTGAACATCGCATCCGCAAACATCTTTGATATAAACTACACTGATATATCATACACGGTGGACAACGGGTCATTTACGATTCTATCCCGAGACCTCGTGATCACCAAAAAGTCCGAATCGTGGGTCGTTATGGAAGATAAGACCTACAACATCGCATACACCGTGGCAAACACAGGCTCTGGTGACGCAGGCGCAAGCACAACCTCGATTACGATCGACGGAGCCAATGCTGCAACCGATGCTGTTCCGGCATTATCGCCGGGTGAGAGCCGCACAGCCACACTCGGACCATTTACGATGGCCGGTGATAGCGATACGATCGAGGTCTGCGCTGACATGGACGATGTTGTCTCCGAGAGCAGTGAAGAGAATAACTGCAAGGAGAACAGATTCGAGCATCCGGCCCCGGTTCCCGTACTTACGCCGCCCGGACTGGTAGCACTGATCGGCTCGCTCATGATCGTTGCTGTGAGACGTGTGAAGAAGGATGGATGATGCGGTCTATTATTCCCCTTCGTTCATTTATCAGGGGGCTAGGGGCTTGCCAGAAAATAGACACTTTTTAATCTCTTCTGGTTGCATTTATTTGCCGCCGAGGTCGCGAGAGTTTGCGGAGACGAAGTAACCTCAACTCTCCGCATTCCGCGGTGTGATTTGTGGAGTATGGAGAAATCAAGTCAACTATCGCTCAAAACCAGAGAGCTGCCAAGAATCATGTTGACCGGAAGAAATTAAAAATTCTCCTCGGGGCAGCCGAAACATTTATTGCCGTTTCGAACCATCATAAACTAACCGGGGCAAGTGTGGTCGATCATAACTGTGGGTGAGACCCTCCTGCCTAGGAAAACAAGAAGAAGGGGTTAACTCATGAAATCCAGACATAACACCATACAGAATCGACCGATTGTAAATGCTACAGATGGCACATCCGACGCTATTCTTCGCGCACGCACGCTTGCGCAGCCAGTCTGCACCGCAGCAGACAGCCCGACTGCAAACAGTGGCAGGGGTATGACGAACGCCCGCAGAAGCAGCAGGGGGGGATGGTGCAGCATGGCGATCCTGACCATTTTTACGGCTGGTTATGGAACAGTCAGTGCAGATGGTTTTAAAAACCTCAAAATCCGGGGATAGGTGAAACAAAAGATGAAGAGAAGAATACCGGCATCTATACTTATTTCAGTGCCACTGACTCTGGTTCTAACTTCTTGCGCCTCGAGGTATCATCACCTGCATCGAACAGCGACCGCACCACATAACACATCCTACGGACTTGCCAGAGCCGCTATGTGCGCTTGCATGCTGCTGGTGCTGATGTGCGGGACTACAGCGGTAGTAGGGGGGTATCCTGTTCCTGTCGATACTGTAAACGGCATATCCGGATTCCTGAACACCACCGTTCCATCAAACAGCACCATCGACACCTACACGACAGCTGGCATCGACACGGTTGAATCGACACTTAACTGGGATGCGATTACGTCAGGCACCTGGAACTCGTACCTCGCATCAGCCCAATACTGTTATGACCAGAGCCGCAGGTCAGGGCTGCGGATGAACCTCGACGGCGATTACACATCTTCCACCTACCGCGACAAGGTGAAAACGAACATCACCACGCACCTACCAGCTCTGAAAAACTATCCGTACAATGACACTATCCAGTACATTGTAATAAACCTCACAAACCCGTCCGGTACAGAGAGAGCCGCATTCGCAAACGAGATAGGTCAGAAAATATGTGAACAGACCGATAACAAGTTCAAGGTTGTTGTCGTTGAGTCCCTATCCGGTCTCGACTCCGCTTACGTATCAGAGTCTCCTGTCATCTACAAGTCGCTCTCGACCGTGCCTGACTGGATCGATTTCGAGACTGATACGCTACGTGGTAACACAACCCTATCACGGGTCTACAGCGGCAGCGAGTCGTTCCTGAGCAATCTCACCGACTACAGGGACAACATCTTAAATCGGCTGCGTGATACCCCCAACATCTCGAACCATTACAGCGAGGCATACTCTGTCAAAATTGGCGACGGGGACATAGTGCTCTTCAATAATGGGTCGTCGAAAGTGAACCGGACCGTGGCAAACGTCCCCTCCGGATACTATTGGGCTTCGGTCAACGATACGATGATGGACATCTCCGCAGGATCGGCAACGATAGGATTCTACGTTCCTGCACTATCTTTTGATTATATCTTAAAAGAGAGTTCGCTTGACCACATAACCTACATAAGCGACTCGTCATCGCAGTTATGGAATGAAGAAAGCACCACAGACGAACATATCGAGTATCATGATGGGGTAATGGATACGAACTATGTATGGATTGGCAATGATATTGACATACGTGCGGAGTTCTGGGACCCGGAATACACCAGAGACCACACATTCATGCTTCATTACGAGTGGATCAACGCATCGCCTGTCAAGGACTACCACACATACGACTACATCGTAATTGCCGATAAGAACGCGAACGAGATCACCAACACGATAGCGCGGCTGAACGACACTTATGGCTATATCTCTCTCGGAGATTATGGAAATAGTGAGGTCTGGCAAACGAATAAGATAGCTGCGATAGATGATTGGATAGACAACTACGGCATAAACATCTTTTTAGATGAAATAGACTATGCCGCATCTGGCGACAATTCAAGCAGCCGCTTGAAAGACATTGTTGACCATATTCATAGCAAAGACAAGAAGGTCTTCATGAATACCTACACCTATTATCAGGAGTTTGCGACTTATGGTGATGTTGTGATGAAAGAGTCGTGCTTCAGCAGGTGGAGCGGCGATGTGAACGATCCTGCGTATGCCTGGGAGGACATGGCGATTGAAAAAGAAAGAGCGGATTATTATACAGCGCAAAACATCACTGTTGCCGGACTGTCGCTTGGCGGTCTCAATGACTATGATAAGATGGCGTTCGATTACGCCGCGTTTGCTGTGCTGTACGGTCTAACCGGAAACAATAGCTACCGGTACGGGCAGCCGAACTTTCAGTCGCAGAACGAGATAATGGTCTATCCAGTCGGACCGATGCTCGAACCGTCATACACCGAAACATCATCAACCGACTGGAACCGGTTGTATCAGGCAGGCAGAGTACACATCAACCCGGTAGATCATACATGGTGGGTCGATGACAATAAAGAGCCGAATAACCTTACAGTAGGTGCCTATTTCTATGGAGGTGGTAATTTCGGCGGCGGTCAGCACGTAAAGGTGTTTGCGAACTCGAATGAATCAACGAGTACCATATATTTTAATAACGATGTCGATCCCCTATGGACCTGGGTCTGGCGCAGTTGCGAACTTGATAAAAGCGTGTATGAACCACACGGGCATTATTATATCTATATGTACTATCGCGGAGTAAGCGGTGGCTGGAACTTCTTTGGGGAGGCGACAGAATTAACGCCCGCAGATGCGAAGACGTGGTTTGACACCACCTCAAATAACTTGCCTACTACTACCACAGATCAGACATGGATTGCTCTTGCCACTTACAACTTCATGATCAATCTCACAATCAACTACACATCCTCCGAGAATGTAGACGAACTGGTTGATCGCATCTCACAGACCCCAGCCACCACAAAATCAGGCAGCGTGGTCACGCACACGGCAACCATATCAAGCGACAAAGACCTCCTGCTTCCGGTCTGGTCTGGCACATGGAATATCTCGGCATACTCTGACTCAAATACCTACGCAAAGGACTCGTCAGGGAACTGGATCGGGGTAGGGGTCAATGATGTATCGGACGCAAGCGCAGACACGCTCAACTGGCACTACACGACCGTTGATAGTGAACAGTACGGCTTGGTCAGGGAGTCGCGGGGCAATGATATGTACCTGTACCGGTTCCTGCTGCCACACACAAGCATCCACACATTCAAGACCAATTCGAGTGTGCCGGTGCCGCCTGATCCCACAACCCTTACGAACACCGCCGACAACTTCTGGGTGAATCACACATGGCAGGCAGGAAGCGGCGGTAATGCCACCGATTCATACTCTGTGCTGGTAAACGGCGTCTGGCACAACAGCACGACAGTCACATTCTACAACGACACCTACACAGCCCACGCCTGGCAGAACATCACGGTCTACGCCTCCAACGCATCCGGCACTGGCACACTCTCGGCAGGCAGCGTCAGCCAGAACACGCAGATACCCAATAACCCGGTAACGATCACCGACACATCCGACTGGTCTGGCGATGCAGGAAACAACGTCTACGTGGACTATGACGCCACCGATGCAGACAGCGACACGCCGACATTCTCATGCAACAGAACCGATCTCTTCACAGACTTCAGCACATCGACGGGTCAGGGTAACTGGACTGCCACATCAGGGACGCACGTTGTGGACTTCGGCGTATCAGACGGCTACGGCAGCACCGATAATTACACCATGACGATAACAGCGGGCGCATCTGCCGGATACATCCCGCCCGATCCCGTCGACATCGCGAACACGACAAGCAACTTCCGGGTAGACCATGCATGGCAGCCAGGATCGGGTAATGTCACTGATTCCTACAACGTCAGCGTAAATGGGGTCTGGTACAACGGAACCACGAACACACACTACAACGACACCTACACAGCCCACGCCTGGCAGAACATCACGGTCTACGCCTTCAACACATCCGGCACTGGCACGCTCTCGGCAGGCAGCATCAGCCAGAACACGCAGATA
>DASC01000036.1:6873-8081 GCA_002503595.1 Candidatus Methanogaster sp. UBA203
CTCTGACTGGTCTGGCGATGCCGGAGAGAACGTCTACGTGGACTACAATGCTACCGATGACGATTCCGACACTCCGACATTCTCGTGCAACCGGATAGACCTTTTCGCCGACTTCAGCACATCTACGGGCAAGGGTAACTGGACAGCCACATCGGGGACGCACGTTGTGGATTTCGGGGTCTCTGACGGCTACGGCGGCACCGACAACTACACGATGACGATAACAGCGGGCGCACCAACAGTCGCATACATCCCGCCTGATCCCGTGAACATCGCGAACACCACTGGCAACTTCTGGGTGAACCACACATGGCAGGCAGGATCAGGCAATGTCACTGATTCCTACAACGTCAGAGTGAACGGGGTCTGGCACAACGGAACCACGAACACGCACTACAACGACACCTACACCGCCCACGCCTGGCAGAACATCACGGTCTATGCCTACAACGTATCCGGCACTGGCACACTCTCGGCAGGCAGCATCAGCCAGAACACGCAGATACCCAATAACCCGGTAACGATCACGAACACCTCTGACTGGTCTGGCGATGCCGGAGAGAACGTCTGCGTGGACTACAATGCTACCGATGACGATTCCGACACTCCGACATTCTCGTGCAACCGGATAGACCTGTTCACGGACTTCAGCACCGCGACAGGTCAAGGAAACTGGACGACCGCTTACACAGATTCAGGAGTCTATTATGTGGACTTCGTGGTCTCTGACGGATGGGGATCGACATCGAACTACACGATGGCGATAATGGTGAATGGCACAGCACCACCGGTGATTCACTCAGTGGTGCTTGATCCGGTAGTGGTTGCACCAAACGGGTCGATCAACGTGACCGTCAACGCAACCGGTGACTCAGGCATAGCATCTGTGACCGCTGACGGCGTCTCACTTGCAGATTCCGGAAACGACACATGGACTGGCGCGATAACGGCTGCAGGCACTTCAGGCACATACAACGTAACCGTTGTTGCAACCGACAATTCGACGAACTCCAACAACGTCACAGACGACTCGGCAACGTATAGAGTAACAGAACCGGTGCCTCCGGCAACCCTGTACATAGAAGATGTTACCGTAAGACGAGGAGAGAATAAGACCGTCCCGATCACGGTCTTTGACGTGGTGAATATGGGCGGCTGCGAGATCAATTTCATTTATGATCCGGCAGTCGTTTATGTGACCGATGTCG
>DASC01000140.1:0-173 GCA_002503595.1 Candidatus Methanogaster sp. UBA203
CGTGAACAGAGCGGTGTTCTCAAACCCCGATTCCCTGCCACCCGATGTTTGCTCCGGATGCGTGGTAGCATTTAAATATGTATGTGGATACCTCTGTTTTCCAAGTACGGTATCTGCGAAAGTGCCTGAAACGGTTGTCTCCGGTTCACCGAAATGTCCAGCTTGTCTTTGCA
>DASC01000140.1:276-11660 GCA_002503595.1 Candidatus Methanogaster sp. UBA203
TCCAAGTACGGTATCTGCGAAAGTGCCTGAATCATTGATCCGGTTCGTTTCGAAGAATCGCGTCCTTGTGATCAGATGCGGTCGCGATATATTCTTCGTGAACAGAGCAGTGTTCTCAAACCCCGATTCCCTGCCACCTGATGTTTGCTCCTGATGCGTGGTAGCATTTAAATATGGGTGGAGATATTTCATGAGGTACTTATTGATCGCTCTTGTGATGTTGATGGTTGCCAGTATCCCCCTACTTCCAGTACCTATCGGTCTTATGAATATCAGGGATGGCGTTTTACCTGATCTGATGCAAACTCCGTATTTGCGGGCAATCTCTTCGGAAAAAGATAGACCGGATGTCTTTATTTCCGAGATGCCTGATGGTTTGCTTCGCAATATTCTGAAATTTCTATCCATGTAATTTAGAGTGCATCCGACGAACCGGGATATCTTTTCAATTTCATATTCGGGTGAGACCATGGTGTGCCAGCACTATGGTCTCGGTGGCAACGGTGTTATTCGATGCATTGAAAGTCGGGCCCTCCCACTTAAACGGGTATGCTTCGGTAAAACCCCATGCACCCACCATTGCGCCCGATTGGTTGCGAAGATATATTGTGCCGTTTTTCCGGACGATCTTTCCGTTTATCACATCCTGATACCATTTCCATAAGACATCAGAGTCTGTAAGTCCGTGTTTCAATGTGATATCGGTATATTTCGTTCCCTTGGGAAGCTTATATACAATATCGTTAGCTCCACCTTCTGCTACAGTTTCCACCTCTGTTTCGATGCTTATGCCTGAGACCTCAGTAAATCCTCCGGCTATGATCCCGTCCATCTCTATCAGGAAATTATAAGCGGTATATGGATCTGATCTCATCGTTCACCAGTGTGTTCCATGTGACTCCCCCTCCTTTCCTATATCAAGAATGCTCTTTGTCTCGTCCGAGTTAAGTTCTCTATTTATGCTGCTTATCTCTTCACACCATCGCTGCCGCTCTCTGTGTTCCATATTCAGTATGCTTTCGTAGTCCCAGTGAAAGTAGTATGCTAAGAAGGCTACCTCCTCGTAAATCCGGTCGGGGGGGTAGCGCACTATCCCCCCGGGCTGCCCACCTCAACCTCGAACACATGTTCGCATTTCGGACAAACAGCATTTACCACATCGGCACCATTTTCGTTGATCCGGTGATAGAGGTCCTGCAGATAAGCCATGTCGGAGACAAATAGACTCTCGATGACCCGCGGATTAACCACAGAAAGACTACCAAGCCTTGTCACAACCCTGGATAGCAGGATGATGCTCAGGTACGCAGGATTTGTCTGTACCCGCGGATCCTTTAGCGGTAGTATCTCATCCGCCGCCGTAGCCAGGCGCATAGCCCCTTCTTTATGCAGATTTCCCTCGTCATCCACATATCCCTGTGGGAGGTCGAATTCAAACTCAGTCTGAAGGCTCATTGTGTTCGATCCATCCCTTCGTGAGCTATTTCCAGTGTTTCTATGGCGATATCATTCCCCTTGGCACTGAGATCAGGGGTATCGTATTTGATAGGCCATGCTTCCTTGAATTCCCAGCGGGCTGCTGTGTTACCTTCTTCGTCCATAAGGACTATAGCTATATTCTTCCTGGCATCGCCCATCTTTCCCTGCGTCACCAGTTTTCTCCAGTTGAACAGCTCCAGAGAGTCGGTAATTCCCCATTTCAGGGTCAAATTCCCGTACTTGGTCAAGCCGGGAAGTTTCCGGACCGTTGTGTCTTCGTTTCCTTCCCTATACTCTACCGGATCAGTGCTGATATCCGGAATCGTGACATCACTGAATCCTGCCTGGGTGATTCCATCGATTTCGAGCAGGAACCTGGAGTTCCTGTAGGGATCCTTTCTTTCTGACATATTTATCCTCCTCTAATTACTCCGTTGCTGCAGATCCACCTGCCCACTGCGCTATCCGGAAGATGACGAATTCAGCAGGTTTCGTCGGTGCAATTCCTATCATAACGATAAGTCTGCCGTTGTCTATATCGTCCTGGGTCATTGTGGTCCTGTCGCATTTGACGAAGAACGCCTCGTCCGGAGTCAATCCCATGAGGGCTCCGCTTCGCCATACCGTCGTTAAGAACTGAGTAATCGACTGTTTTACCCTCGCCCAGAGTTTCTCGTTGTTAGGCTCGAAAACAACCCACTGAGTGCCCTGGTCGATTGATCCTTCCAGATACAGAAACAGTCGACGTACATTCAGGTATTTCCAGAGAGGGTCGCTTGATGTTGTTCTTGCACCCCAAACCCTGATTCCCCTGCCCGGGAAAGCACGGATGCAGTTCACCCCTTTCGGGTTTAATATGTCCTGTTCTGCTTTGGTAAGGCTGAACTGTAATCCCTGAGCACCCCTGATAACCTCGTTTGCCGGCGCTTTGTGAACGCCCCGCTCAGTATCGCTTCGAGCGTATATCCCTGCAATATGCCCACCTGGCGGAACCAGTTTCTTGTTGTTTGTGATCGGGTCGATCACCCTGATCCACGGGTAATAAAACGCCGCGTACTTGGAATCATTCGGGGGAGCAAGCTTCGCAATGTCTCCTGCGCTCTGTGCCGCCTGCAATACCGCAAACCGGTCCTTCATATTCTCGCAGTGTTCGACGAGGTAATCGGTCAGGTTATTCGAGGTCTCATCAGGCACGCACAGGATGCTGATCTCGTCAATCTCCTTGAAAGCGGCAAGACCGGTCCTCTCACCAGGTGCCGCAGCTTCATCACCTTTGTAGTCTGCGGAGGTGATATTGTTTCCGGAAGTTCCGTTCCCAAGCAGTTTAACCTGGCTTTCAGGCGAGCCACCTCTTACCATCTCGACTTTTATCAGATTGGACGTGTCGTTGATCCTCTTTCCATAGTAGTCACTGGACGCTTCGATCGGGGATAGGTTATCATAGACCTCAACGATATCAGGGAGGATATCATTCTGGGCGTGTACAATGTCTTCTGCAGTAAGGCTTTCGTCTTCAGTACCTACCATGCTCTTCCAGTACTTCGCGGTCAGTTTGAAAAGCTGGTTTTTCCCCTCCTTATAGAGGGTTGCAGGTTCCACCATCACTGCGATGTTATCCCCCCAGTCTCCGGGACCGATAGCAGTGATCTTTATCACGTCCGCTTCGGAACCGTCCTCTTCCATTGTCAGGTTGTTAGATGACGTTCTTGCATTCTTGCCTATGATGCGGCCTACAAAGCAACGCTGTCCACCGTTGCTGAAGAAGCCATTCAGCCCATAAGCAAGATACGAGCCCTCAACGAATCCGCCAAACTTATTCTGAAAGTCTCCGAAGTTCGTTATGAACTGTGGGCTGATCGGTCCACGTTCGGTCGGTCCAAGGAATCCTGCTGTGCTTGTGCTCACGCCTTCGATCGGTTTTGCGCCGATTTCTATTTCTTCTATGTATACTCCTGGTGCCAAATACTCTGGCATCTACTCACCTCTTTCTGGTTTATTGTGTCAATACCCGCCCCCGACCTCATCAGGGATAGGTAATTGAGAGTGATGTGATTTTTCCTTCCTCGACTACCACGGATTCTGTTTTTTTTTGGTAATCCGGATGCGTGATTTCGAGGATGGGGTTTTCTCCGTTTATAATCAGCAGCTTCTTTTCGTCAATCGTTGTGACATCGTCTTTCCCCGGATCCCTGAAATAGATGACGAATTCTCCATTTCCAGTTGTTTTTGTCCGGATGTCGCGCTCTTTTACATTTATCTCCGCTTCAGGCATGCCTCTGCCATGGGGGTTCCACAATGAGCCCCTTATCAGGGTGGAAGATGGCGGGAACGGGTACGATGGGGTTGGTTTTAGCGTGATCGATACGACAGGGTTTCGTGCATCCAGATCGGCAAGCTGTACATCTGTCATAGCTTCATCGAAATAATGCGTTCCGCCCCTCGCCTGAACGGTATAACTACTGTCCGGCAGGTCAAAGAAGATATAATATCCACCCAAAGTTCTGGCCGGGCCCATATTCAGATCCTTTAACGAAACCTCGAGATCCTCAGTGATTCCTTTGTTGCTGTACTCGTCAACGAGGTAAACCACCAGCGAAAGCTTTCTGGTGACGCCTTCGAGCAATATCTTTTCCGGATGCCCCAATCGCCCACCCCTCACAGCAGATATCATTTGAACCTCCGCTCTAAAACCCGGTCTGCTCTCGTCTCCCGATCGGATCCTATCCGCACAGGAGTCACCAGATAACAGATGGACGGTCTAAACGGCGTATCCTGAAAGGTGCTCCATATCTTGGTCATATCATCCAGGTTCAGAAGGGTCTGCGAGATGTGGAGCTCTTCGTTGTTTTCCGCGAGGCTTCCCCTCAAAACCGATCCCTTAAGGATCGGGTTATCATGGAATATCCGCAGTGCCTTGCCCAGTATGCTATGCGCCTCCTTAGTCTTCTCGGTTTTATCCTGTATCCCCGAAGAGGGGTAAGATGTCAGCAGGTAAGACAAATCCAGGGTTAATGGTGGATATCTGAGTTTCGAGGCGTTTACCAGTTCCATCTCCTGATTCTTCAGGTGAGCGTTCTCAACAACCCGGTATAAAAACAGGGACAATCGAACAGCATCCGTAGCTTCAATTTCTCCTGGTGATGTCAGCGCTATCGAATCAGGAGGGATCATGTCCGCCATCCGCTCCTTTAATAGTTCTATTATGGTCTCGCCAACATCTGCTATTGCCATGTAATTCACTTCACCACCTCGTAATACTCTCCAAAGTCACCCGGTGTGCACAGTTTTCCCATCTTCTGAAATTCCCTCTTCGTGGCTCTGATCAGGTGTTCCATCTCAACGGTGGCAGAGTCTCCTGCCGCCAGAAAAGCTGCGGAAAGGGCTATATTTTTAATGTTGCCGCCTGTTACCTTAAATCCCGCCAGAAAAGTAAAATCAACAGTGTCCCCAAGTGGTGTTTCTTCCGGGAATATGCCCGCCCATATCTTCTCCCGCAACTTTTCATCGGGGAGTGGAAACTCTATTACAAAGTGCATCCTGCGAAGGAACGCATCATCGATATTCTTCTTGAAGTTGCTGGCAAGGATCACTATTCCATCATACTCCTCCATCCTCTGAAGCAGATAACTTGTCTCGATGTTGGCATACCGATCATGAGAGTCCTTGACCTCGGACCGTTTCCCAAAGATTGCATCGGCTTCATCGAAGAACAGGATGGCGTTACTGGTCTCGGCTTCCTCAAAGATTTTCTTAAGGTTCTTTTCAGTTTCGCCTATGTATTTGCTGACCACGCCGGATAAATCAATCCTGTAAAGATCCAGTTCCACAGCACTTGCAATGATCCCGGCAGCCATCGTTTTTCCCGTGCCGGATGGACCGGAGAAGAGCGCATTTAGCCCCCTGCCCGACGACAATTTCCTACCAAACCCCCAATCAGCATACACCTTTCCTTTATATTTGATGTACCCACCCACTTCCACCAGCTGTTCTTTTACGTCCTCCGGAAGGACTATATCCGCCCATGTGTGGCGGGGTTCGATCTTCATGGCTAATCTGGTAAGTTTGTTGCCGGACTGTACCTTGCATCCCCTGGAAAGCGCATCCATGGACAGGACTGGTTCTCCGGAATTTTTCATCTCTGCGATGTTGCATGCTGAGAAGAGGGCGTCCTTTATCTGACCGGCACTAAAGTTGAATTTGCTGGCGATATTCGCAATATCCACATCATCGGATACGTTATTACGCCCGTTTAAGAAGTCTTTCCACATTTGTTTACGAAGCACAAAGGATGGGCGAGGGAATGCGAGACTGACAAATCTGTGCTTTTTGATGACTAACGTCGGTTCCCACGGGGTCTCGCTGGATATGAAAATCGAGTTTGGAAAACGATCCAGCCTTTTAATAAGGTTTATCACAGCAGTTCCCCCGCCATTATCTCCCGCTTTCAACACTGCATCAAAACCCTCAAGGCACACCGACGATCTCTGTAGCAGGGCTTCACGAAGGATGATACCCATTGTTTCAGAAGACTCACCCCCTATAACAGCCTTCATATCTACCATAAGCAGGGGTAGTTTCAATTCATTGCAAACCACCTCTGATGCCATCTTCTTTCCAGTGCCATAGGGTCCATGGAAGAAGAAGATTGCAGGAGTTTCCGTACGAGAATGCCATTTTATCAGACTTGATAACCGGTTTTTTTCATCATCAGATAAAATAAGGTCTTCAAAACGATTTCGCATATCTACCATATATGAGAAACTCCGGATTCTATCATCCACCTCATCAGATCCCAGAAGAAAGTATATTATCCTGTCATCTACCTTTATGAATCTGGACAGAAGCGGTACCTGATCATCTGGTCTCGGGGATGCGACATGAACCAGGCGGTTCCGGATCAGAGGCACATCTGGAGAAAAATAATTTATAGCTGCAAACCTATCCTCTGTTGAGCAGAGAAGACCTAATACCAGATCAACGCTGGGCTGTTTTCTGGTAACATCATCTTGAAGATAGGCGTACAGTTTTTCGTATCGCAGGTCAAGTTCCGGTGCCAGAGATATTACAAGAACATCCATCTCAAAAGGAGTGAGATGAAACAGTTCCTCAAGCAGGGGGAGACGCAGTTCTTTTCCCTTCTCGATGCTTTCGATTTTCTTTTTAGCAATTTCTCTGGTAAGTGTTTCGATTTCCCTGTGTTCTATGGCAGAACATGCATCTGCCCCGTGTCCATACAGTGTGGTTTGCAAAATAGCGTCCACTTCATCTCGTGAGATGAATAATCCACGGAAATTATTCGCGCTCATCTGTTGCTCTGTCCTGTAATCATCAAGGTGCAGACGAACTATCTGCTCGATCCGGTAAAGCTCATCGCGAATATGTTCAAGATTACTATTGTAAATACTCATGTTGTGGTGGTGCATCGGATGCATAAATAGTCAAACGACCATGAGACACTCTTCCGAAGACGGGGTGTCTATAGTACCCATAGATCCTCATTTCACACCCTCATCGCTGATTTGTTTGTATGCCTCCATCAAAATGTGATAGTCAGAATAAGTACCACATCTTTTAAACCGATCCACCAGCAACAAGAATTTTTGAGTCAAACAATCGGTCAGATTCTTCTCTTCAGCAAATGCCATTGCAATGCTTTTCAATTCTTTTTTGGATAAATTTCTTCCGGGAAAATCCCCATCAACCAGATTAAAAATATATCCGCACTTTGAATGCCCAAATGTGGGAGTCGACGGACCTGACGTAGTCTTAATGAAATCCTTGAACTTTGTATCAGGGTCGATGAATCTTCCGCACTCGCATAAGGTCCTATTGGATATAGTCATATCGGCACCCCACGAAGCCGGTCCAAGGTGGCAGAACGACTCCTCTACTCCAGAAGGTTTCATCGCACAATTGCTCGCCCCTGCATCCCAAACCAACAAATATAACTATGAGCGTTCCACTATTTAAGAGTTCTTGTGAACTGAGGGGCACTTTTTAATTTTTCCGATCGAGTCGAAAAATGCCCAGAACACATACGCGCATGACACAAACATTCCGGATCCCCACACACACCGAACAACAAACCCCCACCACCACAAACAGCTCTGGATTCCACTAAAAATTCGGGTAGCTCCCACTAATGATCACCGCCAGCGAATGACGATCCGATCGTTATCCAAACTTAAGTTTAGCGTGATCCAGTGGCGAAAAACCTCTCCATTTTCATGTATTGAAACATTGTTTGTTCATAGATGCAAACAGGTTGTAACAAAAGTTAGATAGACCGGATTTGGTTTTAAACAACCTTGCCTGGTAGATAAAGCTATTTATTAGCGAGAACAGCTGTTCCATCGTATTATTGGTCTCTGGAGTGAATCCTTCTTTCAACAACTCTATATTCTTGAAATAAATATTTTTTACATACTTAATTATCTTTTCCAATGCTTGTGATGGTTTTATGCTCAAAGACAGTTCTAAAACCTCTTGATAGTATACCGATGACTCGATCGATGTTTCAGCAAATATCAACTTCTTTTGCAAGTTCATACAATTCGAGTTCAAGAAGTGGTATTTTCTAAAGTATTGCCGAAAACATCGAGACATTTCTCGGTAAGATTCTTCAATTGGTGAAATACACAGAAAGAATGTGCGACATTCGGGAAAATTGACTTTACTGCCCAAATAATCGCAGTATGCCGGAGGATTACGATTATGCTGTATTCCACCAGCCAAACGGCAAGTTCCCGCGGCGGGTTGCAGCCAGTCTCGGCTTCACTTCCGAGCAGATCGAGCCAGGGATCGCGGTGACCACACTCGGGAACATCTATTCAGCATCGTGCATGATCGGGCTTGCCGCGATCCTTGATATCGCATCGGCAGGCGACCGGATCTTCATGACCTCGTTTGGGTCCGGCGCAGGAAGCGATGCGTTCAGCTTCAGGGTCACAGACCAGCTCGGAGGTATCCGGAGCGGTTCGCCGAGTGTTTCTGATCTGCTCGCTGATAAGGAGTACGTCGATTATGCGACTTATGCGAGGCACAAAGGGAAGATACGGCTGTAAGGCATCTGGTGTGGTTTTTTAGACACTATGTGCCTCCGGCGAAGTTATGCCTGTGTTCTGTGCCAGCAGCGGTACAGCCAGTGACACTGAGTTCTGTTCTGCACACAAGTACTGACGCGCGAGACTGTTATGCCCTTGGTGCTGACACTCCCGTTCATGGAGGGGTTTTTATATAGGATGAGTTCTGATATATTATGTATGGGTCGAGGAGATCTCTGCCACGGTTGGTATATGGGTTCGCTACTGGCTGATTACATGCAAGACATCGGTGCAACCAAACCGAATACAAGTGGCGCGGTTGTACAGGCTCCATACTTAAGTCCGGGGTTTAGTGACTTCAGAGACCATCACAACAAACCTGGAGGTCGGGTCTGGTGCAGATTGAGAAGAACACGAGAAATTTGAATACCGAGATTCAGGGAGGGGCATGATGCGAAGGTGCTACAAGTGCAACACTGCGAATGTGCTATTACCACAGAATCTTGAGCGGCTTGAGAACGGCTTCAGATTCGTATGTATCGGGTGTGGCACAACAAATTTCGTGTGGGACTTCCCGAACCTCCGAGTTCTTCAAGTTGAGGAACGGAAGAACAACACACCTCTGGTCTATGAGGGTGGTGATGATGCTTACAGGATGCTTGTGTTCCGGGGGAACTAAAAACGCACTTAAAAACCGACAGCATCAGACACACAGCATCGTTGTTGACTTACCATAGTGAACATGCCGGAGCACACGGTAAGATGAGCTGCATGAAATCGTTATGTACAGGCTCTGTACTTAAGTCCGGCGGTGGAACGGCTGGGGCTTCGGGAGACGGGCATGAGGGTTACGCGGAGGTCGGGTTTGGATCACGTGGTCGGAAGGGTTTTGTGGGGCGGGTTAGAGATTCAAGAGTCTGATGAAACAATTCAAAATCATAGTCGAGAAACATCCCGATGGCTATGTAGCCTATCCGCTTGGCATCAAAGGCATCGTTGTCGGCGAAGGTGACACTTATGAGGAGGCGTTAGCCGATGTCAAGTCTGCTATTTGCTTCCATATCAAGAACTTTGGCAGGGAGGTTCTTGAGATTGAGTCGCCTGTGCTTGAAGCCTTTGTGGCAGAAGCGGGAGTGGCCATCTAATGCCAAAGTTTCCGGTTGACGCTCTCAAAAAGAGAGTCGTCAAGGCATTTCTAACTTCTGGGGTTTCGCCTTGTCCGAGAGCGAGAGCATATTGCGATGGTTCGAGAAAATACCGATGGCACACGGACTCCACTGACGATGCCCAATCATACTCGGATCAAAGGCTCAACGTTGAGAACGATTTGCACACAAGCGAGTATCCCGCGAAACGACTTCCTGAGGGCTTATGAGCAAGTATGATAGAACGTATTTGGCTTCATGCCGTCTGCTATTAGGGGGGACATTGCCTACAGTTGCAACTTCGCCAACGTAACGATGACCAAACTTCGCGCCGTCTGCTTGAGCAGTCTCGATGACGCGGCACCGCCTGCATCGACAGACTCATTAAAGTGAGACGCACCAATACTTACCTGAGATGACGATATCGCAGGCGCATAAACGGTACGAGTTCAAGCGGCAGCTCGAAGATATGAGACGCAGGACCGGCAGGGGCACGGAACTGATCTCGCTCTACGTCCCTCCTGACAAGCAAGTCTCTGACGCGGTTGCGCAACTCAAAGCAGAGCACGGGCAGGCGGCAAACATCAAATCGAAATCGACACGCACGAATGTGCAGAGCGCACTCGAATCGGTGCTCGCACGACTCAAATATTATCCGAGACCTCCTGAAAATGGGTTCGTGATATTCTGCGGAACACTTGACATTGACGGACACCGGACAACGCTGGATACAGTGATCATCGAGCCCCCTGAGCCGATCACCTCATACAAATACCACTGCGACTCGTCCTTTTATCTGGATCCGCTCGAAGATATGCTTACCGAGAAGAAGACGTTCGGACTCCTTGTCATCGACCGGCGGGAGGCGACCGTGGGGCTGCTGCGCGGCAAATCCATCGAGGCACGCAAGCACCTGACATCATCGGTTCCCGGAAAGCAGAGAAAAGGCGGTCAGAGCGCAAGACGGTTTCAGCAACTGCGCCTCATCGCAATCCACGATTTTTACAAGAGAATAGGCAATAGCGCAAGCGAGATATTCCTTACCATTGACCACAAGGATCTTGAGGGTGTCCTCATCGGAGGACCATCCCCGACAAAGGAAGAATTTTTCGAAGGCGAGTTTTTCCATCACGAAATACAGAAAAAGATCATAGGGTTGTTTGATGTTGCATATACGGATGAGTCTGGTCTTTACGAACTGGTGGATGCAGCCTCTGATGCGCTGCAGGATCTGGAGGTCGTCAAGGAGAAGAGGATCATGCAGCGGTTTATGCGGGAACTGGTGAGCGATAAGGGGCTTGCCGCATACGGTGATCAGCAGGTGCGTGAGAACCTCGGGATGGGCGCTGTCGATCTGCTGCTGATATCCGAAGACCTGCGGAGGGTGCGTGCAACCGTTGCGTGCCAGAACTGCGATTACACGGGAGAGAAGACGATAGAGGATATATCAGATGACCCTGGAGGGAGTTGCCCTGTTTGCGGCTCTGATCTCAGGATCGTGGACACTGTGGACGTTGTCGATGAACTGACAGGAATCTGCGATCAGATGGGTACGGGCGTCGAGTTCATCTCCACCGATTTCGAGGAGGGTGACCAGTTGATGAGGGCGTTCGGGGGCGTTGCCGCGATTTTGAGGTACGATACAGGAGTGTGAGCACCCGTAGCTACCTGAGATTCTGGTAATACAAATTACATAACTGACATTCCGCAGGTCACC
>DASC01000040.1:0-1522 GCA_002503595.1 Candidatus Methanogaster sp. UBA203
GCATGTGCCGCTGCTATGGCGCTCGGGGTCTGCGAGCCGCAGAGCAGCGGTATCGGCGGGCAGACGATGATGCTCATCACTTCAGGAGGTGGCAAGGTGCTCGCAATCGATGGATCGTCAAGGGCGCCCTCGCTTGCCCATGTCGGCGCAATCTATAGGGACGACCGCTCACACGGCTATCGCGCAGCAACGGTGCCGAGCACCCTTGCAACCCTCTGGTATGTCAACAAAAACTACGGGGTACTCCCGTGGGAAAAGATCCTTGAGCCAGCGATCCGTCTCGCAGAGGCCGGGTATGCGATCACCCCACTCCAGCACCATCTCCAGAAACGGGAACTCAAGAACTTCGACAAGGTTGAGTCAGGGTCCGGTAAGAGGTACTTTTTGAAGGATGGAGAGCCATATCTCCCTGGAGATAGATTCTGCCAGCCCGATCTTGTCAGACTATTGAGGATACTTGCAAAGAAGGGCGTGGAAGAGTTCTATCAGGGAACGGTTGCAAAGCAGATCGATGCAGATATGCGCGAGAATGGAGGGCTTCTTCGGTATGACGATCTCGCCTTAATCCCGTTTCCAATCGTCAGAAAGCCACTGAAACGAAAGTTCAGGGGACTGACCGTATACAGTATGCCTCCGCCGGGCGCAGGAAGGAGTCTCCTCTTCACGCTCTCAATGATAAACATGATAAAGCCCGCACACCTCAAACGGGACGAGTTTGACAGGGCGCACCTGCTCGTGGAGATATTCAGAAACACCCTCTTGGAACGCTCAGACCGACCATTCGACCCCAATTATTACCCGCAGGTGGCAGAACAGGACATGTTAAAGCGCGACTATGTCCGCAAATGCATCCGTGAGATCACCCGTGAAACAGAGATACGCATCCCGATCCACGAGACCGAGGATGAAATCTCAGGCGAGACCACTCATCTCTCGGTCATAGACGGTTCAGGGATGGCGGTCAGCCTGACCCAGTCGATTGAAAGGACGTACGGGAGCAAAGCTGCTGCGGACGGGCTCGGATTTCTCTATAACAACTACCTGATGGATTATGACTATAAGGTATTCTCCCACCCCTTCTATCTGCGCCCGAACGCAGTCCCGTGGGCTATGGTCGCGCCGACCCTCATCTTCCGCGGTAAGGAGATATGGATGGCTGTGGGCAGTCCCGGGAGCGAACGGATCTTTTCTGCAATCGCCCAGTTCTTGATCCACGTGGTCGATGAGCATCAGTCTATAGGTGAGGCGATGTACGCGCCGCGTCTACACTGTTCGCTCGGAGGGCGGGTGAGTCTCGAGGCAGAACGTTTTCCTGATAGATTTCCTGCATTTTTCCGGCAGAAAGGGTACCGGATCGATGAGAGAGGGCCGTTCTCATTTTATCTCGGCGCGATACATGCGGTACTGAAGAAACACGACGGCACCGGCTTTCAGGGCGTGGCTGAAGTCAGAAGGGACGGAACTGCCGGTGGATACTGACCATGGGCACCGTATATCCCTTACTGATTTCCATCCCGCACGG
>DASC01000040.1:1540-2930 GCA_002503595.1 Candidatus Methanogaster sp. UBA203
GACATCTTCTATGACGGGGACGCGCTCACCCGCGAGATATACGGCTTTGGGAAGCGCGTGGACGCGGTAATCGAAACACCGATTGCACGGGCGATTGTGGACGTGAACCGGGCTTCTGATGACCGCGCTCCTGCAAATCCGGATGGAGTTGTGAAGACTGTGACAACAGACGGCAGACCGGTCTACAGGGAAGGTATGTTTCCTGATGATGCTCTCATTGATGAATTATTGCAGAGATATTACTTCCCGTATCACGAACGGCTGGGGAATCTCCTTTCGAACCGCAACATCAGACTGGCTCTTGACTGTCACAGCATGCTAAAGCGTTCGCCGGCGGCGAGCGACAAACCTGATCTGCCAAGACCGCTGGTATGCCTGAGCAACCGTGGTGACAGGGAGGGAATGCCTGTCCGTGGGCGTGGCGCAGTAACCTGTCCTCCCGACTGGATACGTGCGCTTGCAGAATCGCTCGGGCAGGCGTTTGCTGGCGGTGGCAGGGTTGCGATGAACGATCCGTTCGCGGGCGGATATATCTCGCAGTATCATCATGAGCGGGAGGGGGTACCGTGGATTCAGATCGAGATCAACCGCAAGCTCTATCTGAACGAAACGTATTTTGATCCGGAGCGATTGAGGGTTGATCAAAGGATCATTCGGGAATTAAGAGAGAGAATATCCGATGCCCTTATGCGATTCTTAGCTATGCTCTGATCTTCCTTATTTTCAGGCGTTTTGACGCCCTTCCCGCTTGATGTTTGTAGCATCTGCTCATCCCTTTGGGGATGTCTGTTACATCTCAAACTTCATATAAAGACGAATATGGCGAAATAATGTGATTTTATGAGAGAAAGGGGTTTTTAAATGATGGACTTATACCCAACTTCCGTAAGGTTGGATATGGCAAAGTTATTTATGTTAAGAATCTAATGAGATATGAATTTAGAGGTAAGAGCATGTCTACGCAAAGAGACCTGATAAAAGCGGCATATAGCAGGGAAAATGCATGGGGCATATCCACTGCCATCGACATCCACGGATGCAATCCTGCGAAG
Organism: Candidatus Methanogaster sp. UBA203; assembly: GCA_002503595.1. Lineage (GTDB taxonomy): Archaea > Halobacteriota > Methanosarcinia > Methanosarcinales > Methanogasteraceae > Methanogaster_A. The sequence continues at coordinate 2,593 of DASC01000040.1, forward strand.
ATACAGGATGAAGCCACCATAAAGCGGTTCATCTATGAATTATGTGACTTCATCAAGATGAAACGATACGGGGATTGCATGGTGGTGCGTTTTGGGGAGGGGGATATGATCGGGTATTCGGCGGTTCAGTTGATCGAGACGTCCCTCATATCTGCGCACTTTGTGGACGCTACCTCTGATGGGTACATCGACATATTCAGTTGCAAATAGTACCGTCCGGAAGACGCTCTTACCTTCTGCAAGGACTTCTTTGAGGCAAAGGATGCGAAATACAACTATTTACTACGGATATGAGCTGAGAAGAAGAAAGATGTGTACTTACTCGAGTATTGTGTGGA
>DASC01000040.1:2980-19032 GCA_002503595.1 Candidatus Methanogaster sp. UBA203
CACAGGGTACCCGAGCATGTTCAAAGATGTGACAGTTACTCTTATACTCTGTTCCGTTAAAGGTTCTATACGATGGGAGTATCTGACATCTTCGGCTTGCATGACGTTCCTTTGAGAATTGATAGGGAAAGAATCTCCCTCTCGGTTGATAGAGTGACAGGAGGTCTCCTTTACAAAAGAGCGTGTATGGATGAGGAAGTAGAGAATATTCTCTTATCAAGCAACAGCAAAATCCTTATCAATCCTGTTGAGCCTGTGAATAAGCCAAAGGAGCTGACCCCACACTTCCTCATCGAGTTTGAAAGGTCGGTTTTTATCGAACCAAGCGCAAGAAGAACGGTCTTTGTAAAATTCCCGGTGGAGATCGGTGTCTTCGTACATGGGAAGAAGGATTTTCAGATCCTTGACGTTCTCACACTGAATAAACAGAAGTTTACCCTGTACGGCGACGTTATAAGCGGGGTTATCTGCAAGTACTGGAAGAGTGATGTTTATTCCACGATACCGGATACTAATCCGGTTTATGAAGGAGTCATGGAGCTTAACATAACAAACACGACCGCAAGATGGGTTGAAGTGACAAAGGCGGTCTTTGCCGCTTACGGGATGAAGATTTACTACAGTGACGATATGGTCGCTATGAGGGCGAATATGAGGATTGTGAGCAAGGAGGTCGCAGAGATAGATTTTATCAAATCTCCTCTCAAGAAGGGGATGAAGAGATCTTTGGAACTCTACACCTCGCGGTTAAGAAAGATTCCCGTGGTCGCAACAAAGTTTCTGATGGATGAAGGTATATGATTCTCGACACAATTATCTACGGTGACGTCACCATTCTTGATCTCCTCTGGATCGCAGTAGGCCTTATAATTGCAACCCTGCTAGCCAAAGTAGTGGCGCTTAACATAAAGAGGTCGCTTAAGAACAGGATGGACCGGGACCATCTGGAGATCATAACCAAGGTCGTGTACTACACGATTATCATCATTGCTGTACTTCTGGCGCTCCCCGCGCTTGGAATACATCCATCGAATCTGCTCGTTGCCGGGGGTGTCGTCGGCATAGTGATCGGTTTTGCAAGCCAGAGCATAGTTGGCAATCTCATATCCGGGCTCTTCCTTATGTTTGAGAGACCGATCAAGATCGGGGATCAGCTGCGCGTCGATGATATTTCAGGTTTTGTAGAGGATATCCACATCGTCTCGACAATAGTCAGGACGTATAATGGATTGTACGTGAGAATCCCAAATGAGAAGGTATTTACCGGCATCATAACCAATTATGTCGCCAACATCGCAAGGAGGTTTGAGTATGTCGTTGGGATAAGGTACAGCGATGATGCTGATCTGGCTATCGAGATCATCGAAGACTTAATCGATGCGCAGCCCTTCGCCCTGAAAAAGCCATCACCCCAGGTCTTTGTCGATAATCTCGGAGATAACTCGGTTAATCTCCATATAAGGATCTGGGCACCGGCTACCGAGTGGTATAATCTCAAGATGGAGCTGCTCTGGGGGATAAAGAAGACTCTCGAGGAGAATGGAATCGAGATCGCATTCCCGCAGCGTGTCGTCTGGTTTGCCGATGAACTCCGGAAGCGGGAGGTCGGGGGTGCTGAATCTGGCTCTTCTGGCAACAGTTTATAAGAGGCTCCATAAACTATAGTCAAAAGAGGAAAAAAGATGGCGTTTCTCATTGAAAAACTTTTACTCCTATCTCTGCTATTACTCCTGTCCGGGCTATTCTCCGCCTCTGAAACTGCTCTGATCGTAATAGGCAAGATAAAAGCGAGGATTTTGTTGAAACGGGGTGTGAAAGGAGCAGAGGAGATCGATAAGCTGGTCCGCGACCCTGAATCCGTGCTCACATCTGTACTCATCCTGAATAATGTGGTGAATATCGCTGCGTCGGCAGTAGCAACGTCTATCTCGATAGATCTCTTTGGTCCCACCCACGGCGTGGTCATTGCAATCGTAGTGATGACCATTTTAATCATCACGTTCGCTGAGATCATACCAAAGACGATCGCCGTCCACCGGGCAGAAAAGATCTCTATCCTGATCTCCAGGCCCCTGCAGATCATGGCTTCTATTTTCCAACCGATTACAAAGTTTTTTTCTATGATTACAGGTATTTCTACGAGGATTTTAGGCATAAAGCTCCACCGGAAAAGATTAATGACAGAAGAGGAGGTGGAAACGATGCTGGACATAGGGAGGGAGGAAGGTGCGATCGAAGAGGATGAAAAAAAGATGATGATTGGTGTTCTGAAACTTGACGAAATCGTGGTGAAGGATGTGATGTCGCCAAAGGGGGAGATAATTTGTATGAGAGTTGATCAAACCATGGATTCAGCCGTGGAATTGGTAAAAAGTAGTGGACACTCAAGAATCCCTATCTTTGAAGGGACGAAGGATAATGTCGTGGGCATCTTATATGCCAAGGATATATTGGCAAAAGTGGGCGAAGGCGGCGTTTCGCTGAAAGAATTGATGAAAACCCCCCATTTTGTGACCGAGGCAAAGAGGGTGGACGACCTTCTTGAGGAATTTCAGAGGGGTAAATTCCACATCGCCATTGTGGTGGACGGAGCTGGAAGAACAAGGGGCGTGGTTTGTTTGGAAGATATTCTGGAGGTGATAGTGGGAAGTATATACGATGAACACGATGTAATAATAAAGGGAAAACCTGAGCGGGTGATCGATGCTTCCAAGACTCATTAGAAAGAGGTCAGAGAAAGGAGGCCTCCCTCCAGGGACTCTCGTTCATATCGGTGAGAGAAAAGCCGAGAAGGTACGAATCACAATCATCGACTATGATGAAACACAATTTCAGGAGAAGGAAGTAGAGACGATCGAGGAGTGCTTTTCATTTAAGGATACACCAACCGTCACATGGATAAACATAGAGGGTCTTCATCAGCTGGAGATCATAGAGAAGATCGGAAAGCACTTCAACATCCACCCTCTTGTCCTGGAAGACATCGCAAATACGGAACAACGTCCCAAGATGGAGGATTTTGATGATTACATCTTTCTCATATTGAAGATGCTCTGTTTTGAGGAAGACGAGAATGTGGTAAAGGCGGAGCAGGTCGCTTTGATTCTTGGCTCGAATTTCATCATCTCGTTTGAGGAGGATGAGGGGGATGTCTTCAATCCGGTACGCGAAAGAATCGGGAACGGAAAAGGACGTATTAGAAAGACGGGTCCTGATTATCTTACTTATGCTTTGATAGACGTGATTGTCGATGGCTATTTTCTGATCCTTGAGAGAATTGGAGATAGGATAGAAGATCTGGAAGAAGACCTCCTTGGTGAGCCAAGACCGGAAACCATGCAGACTATCCACAGTTTAAAAGGAGAGATGTTACTTTTCAGGAAGTCGGTCTGGCCTCTGCGTGAGGTGATAAGCCGCATGGAACGAGGAGAATCGGTCTTGATCAGGGAGTCAACCGGAATATATCTGAGGGACGTTTACGATCATACAATCCATGTAATCGATACGATAGAGACGTTTCGCGACCTGCTCTCCGGACTGCTTGACCTTTACATCTCGAGTGTCAGCAATAAGATGAACGAAATTATGAAGGTGTTGACGATCATTGCTACAATATTTATTCCGCTAACTTTTATAGCAGGTGTTTACGGAATGAACTTTCGATATATGCCGGAACTCGAATGGCGATCTGGTTACCCTATAGCTCTTCTGGTTATGCTGATCATAGGGGTTGGAATGGCAATTTATGTCAGGAAGAGAGGATGGCTATAAAGCGATCTATGTTATATACCGCAACTGCATGATATAGGACTATGGAAGCGATAACCTTCTTCATCTATGCGTTCGCATCGATATTTGTTATCGTAAATCCGGTTGCCGGGCTGATCACCTTCATCTCGCTGACCTCTGGAATGACTGCGGATGAAAGAAAGGCGACCGTAAAACGCTCGGTTACGGTAGCATGTCTTCTGGCAATCGTCTTTGCCGTATCCGGAGAGTTGATATTGAGATTTTTTGGCATTACGGTGGACTGCTTGAGGGTTGCAGGAGGCATACTGCTCTTCACAGTTGCACTGGACATGATGCATGCAAAAGTCTCGCGCGAGAGCGTGACCGCAGAAGAAATACGGGATGCTGCCAAGAGAGAAGACGTCTCGATTTTTCCAATTGCTATACCCCTATTAACCGGACCAGGTGCGATTACAACTGTAATATTGGTTATAAGGACAGGAGAAACAATAGGATTGAAAACAATAGTGATATTAGCCATATTGTTGACCTTCGCTCTATCTTATCTCATCTTCAGATTTGCGAATAAAATCAATAGAATATTGGGAGTTACTGGCTCATTGGTGATATCACGTGTTATGGGATTGTTATTAGGAGCTATCGCAGTCAATTTTATATCAGTTGGTATATGGAATATATACAAGTCTATGATCTAAAAATTTCCATTCCTGTAGATGCCCGGGTGTCAGCTCTTAAGAACCTTTTTAAAGTATTCCAGATAGTTTTCTGCCATAACTACCTTTGAAAAATGCTCTTCGACGCGTCTTCTGCATTCATAAGGGTCGATCTCGCTCACCTTAGCAGTAACGATGATCTCGCATATCTCATCGAGAGCATCGCAGAGAAAACCTGTCACACCATCCTTGATCTGATCGGTCACGCCCCCGCTCCGCAGTGCAATCACAGGCGTTCCGCAGCACATCGCCTCCGCAACATGCAGACCAAATATCTCCATGAACGGATATATAGGAAGCGAGATTACTGCCTTTGCGTTCTGAAGAAACTTTATCTTATCCTCATACGACACGGTTCCATAATATCGTACCTGATAGCCATCGCACAGAGATTTTACCTCTTCGACATATTCCTGACTGCCAACGAAGCAATCTGCGATCACCGGAACAACGACGCCTGAATCCACATTGATAAGGGGGCTTATTTCTGATGCTTGCCAAAACATCAGCACCACATCGCTTGAACTCAAAGGATAATAAACTTTCACAGACCCTGGTTATGAAAACATTTATGGCGGATTCGCAGAAGAACAAAGATTAAAAATGCGCAAGCCGAACAACTTTTCAAGGTATCTATCTGGTGATGAATGGTTGATCAGGGAACGCGGCTGGAATCCGGATCAACAGGCAGTTTGCGAATCTGTTTTCTCACTTGGAAACGGATATCTCGGCAGCCGTGGTGTTCTGGAAGAGATCCCGGACGGCAGCAGTCCGGGAACGTACATCGCTGGAATTTTTGACAAATCGACTGCAGAGACCACTGAAATAGTAAATTTACCAAGTCCGATCGATTTTCAGATATATACAGATGGCGAAAAGGTTGCGATAAATCAGATGGATGTGACCTGGCACGAGCGCATCCTTGATATGAAAAAAGGACTGCTCGTTCGTAGAACTGGATATCGATCTCAGAAGTACGGGCAGTATGAATATCGATCGCTGCGCTCCTTCAGTGCTGCTGATGAGCACATCGCTCTGATGCGGGTCTATTTCACCGCAATGGAATCAGATGTGGATATTCTCATAAAAAACAGCATCGATGCATCGGTTCTGAATGTAAGGCAGGAGATGGGTACCGCGGTCAAACACTACATGGCTTTAGAAACGGATCAAACAGATGACATTCATTATTTATCTGTAAAGACGAATGATTCGGAGTACATGGTCGCTTATGCCACTGACCTTTTCATACGCGGCGATGATGAGATCGTCGATGGTATTGTCCGTACATCCGAATTCGTAAATGATAAATTCACTGAAAATATACGTTTCAAAGCCGAGAAAGGAGTGGTTTACTCCTTCGAAAAGATCATCTCATTGTACACATCCCGTGAAGTTCCACCCGAAGATATCAGGGATGTGACCGAAAAAACACTTACGCAGAGCCGCAACACTGGTTTTGATGGGCTGCTTACAGCACACATCGATTCCTGGCATGAAAAATGGTCGGTGGCAGATATTGTGGTTGATGGCGATGATATCAACAAAGCGCTTCGGTTCAACCTGTACCATCTGTTGATCGCTGGCAGTGAGCATGATGATCAGGTAAGTATAGCGCCCAAGGCGCTGACAAGCAGCTGGTACAACGGACATTTCTTTTGGGATGCCGAACTCTTTGTACTTCCGTTTTTCGTCTTCACAAATCCTGATATCGCAAGAAATCTGCTGATGTACCGGTATCACAGGCTGGATGAAGCACGAAGAAATGCAAGAACAGAGCATTTCCCAGGCGCACTCTTTCCATGGGAGTCGGCTGATACAGGAGAGGAGGTTACGCCGGGAACGTGGGTGAACCGGGTGGGTGCGATCATCGATGTGCACACGATGGAGCGCGAGCATCACATCGATGGCGATGTCGCTTATGCAGTGTACCAGTATCACAGGGCGACCGCTGATGATGAGTTCATGCTGAGATACGGAGCCGAGATCATCCTTGAGACGGCGCGGTTCTGGGCAGGCAGGGTGGTGTACAATGATAGGACTGGCAGGTATGATATCAAAGATGTGATCGGTCCGAATGAGTATCAGGAGTGCGTTTCAAATAACGCATATACCAATTACTTAGCCAGATGGAATCTGCGGTGCGCTGCCTTGCTCTACACCGAATTTCTTGGAGAGTATCCCGAGATGCGCAAAACCCTGTGTGAGAAAATCAATCTAAAACCATCAGAGATCGATGCATGGCAGAGGATTGCAGATAAGATCGCATTCACGGTTCATGAAGACGGTATGATCGAGGAATTTGCTGGATACTTCAGGAAGATGGATGTAACCATCGATAAATGGAACGATCATGGGATGCCGATCTTTCCGGAAGAGGTGCCACTGCCACCTGAGCGTGTGTGTGAGACGCAACTCGTGAAACAGGCAGATGTGGTAATGCTGCTGCACCTATTTCATGAAGATTTTTTACCCGATGTGAAAAAGATGAATTTAGACTATTATGAGCGCAGAACCACTCACGAGTCTTCATTAAGTCCATGCATATCCGCAATCGTCTGCACAGATGTTGGGAATCTGGACAGAGCATACAGGTACTTCAAATGTGCTCTGTATGGCGATCTTCTGGACAACTATGGCAATACACGAAACGGTATCCATGCAGCGTCGCTGGGAGGTGTCTGGCAGGCAGTGGTCTTTGGATTTGCTGGCGTGCGTATGAAAGGTGAAATACTTGCCATAAATCCGCGATTACCAGAACACTGGGAGCGACTTGGGTTTAATCTGTACTGGCACGGGTTCAAACTAAATTTTGATATATCCCGGAGTACGATGGATATATCATTCAGATCAGATAGAGATGTTACACTGCCAGTAGAAGCTTGTGGTAGACTCTATGAGGTGTCCAGCAACAGCACGAAGATGATACGGTATGGTAATTGACTTTGAGAGAGAGGTTGGTTTCATCTGGGATGTCGATGGTGTCATCGTTGACAGCCCGCATGAACTGGCATGGCGGCTCACCGCAGAGAAGTGGGGCGTTGGTGAGGGGAGACTCGATTCAAGGTTTTATCGTGATTACGTATCTGGCAGACCCAGATACGAGGGTGGCAATGAGATCCTGATGCGGTTCGGGGTATACGAACATCTCGGCGCAGGACCGGACGCGGAGAAAGAGAAGGTGCTGGAACAGTACTGCACCCAGAAGAATGAACTGTTCAGGGAACTGGTTCGTGAGGGCAGATTCAACGTCTTTGGAACATCGATTGCGATGGTTATTGAAGCAAGGACGAGGGGGGTGATGCAGGCAGTGGCATCTGCATCGAAGAACGCGAAAAGTCTGCTCATGCAGATAACCAGCGATTGGATATTTAAGGTTGTCCGGAGACGGTATGATTTCATAGAGGAAAAGAATTCGTTATATTCCCTCTTCGATGTGGATGCTTCAGGACTGACTGGTAAGGACAAGTCAGAGATATTTGCATTTGCGGCACAGAGGCTGCATGAGTTATCAGGTGGCAAGATCAGACATTATATCGTGTTCGAGGATGCACCATCTGGCATAGAGGCGTGCAAGAAGAACAGGATGTTTGGCATTGGGATACGGAGAATCGGAGAGAGATCTGCCCTTGTTGAGGCTGGCGCAGATATCGTGGTCGATGATCTCGGTAAACTGAGTTATGATGAGTTGAAATCCGCATTCCTGAAGATCTTCTGAAATGACAAATATCTTCATTTTCGGTCATCTATCTTGAATACGACTCTTTTAACTTCTTTCTTGCCCCGTATATCTTCTTTTTCCAGTGGGAATTTCGTCATGATCCTCGTGTATGTGCGGTCCGATGCGTGAGTATATGGTCAGTGCGTCTGCTCACGAGATTGAACGCCGAGACGATGTGGTGGGGCACATCCGGTTCAAGTTGTGCGCAGACCCTTCTCAGTCATCAGCGTCTTTGCTGACTGTGAATGGTCACACCCCGCCCACCATCAACTTGAAGATCAGAAGCGCGACCGTCATCATGATCATGGAGTGTTTGAGTCCTGACATCACGCTGCCCTCGCCCATCACACCTGCTATCAGTCCGGAGCAGAAACCCTGGATCAGTGATGCATGGAAGAACATCCGTTTGTATGCATTAAGGTCGAAAGCACCAAGGAAGCCGCCGCCGCCTGCCGCACCGGAAGCCGCCATCTCTTCGCCTGCCTCCGCCATCTGGGAGAGAAATGAATCCGTGATCACATAGATGACCCCGACAAAAACAAGGAATGAGATATATATGATCACAATATATATCATCATGTTCATCCCCCGTTCCCGTTTCAGGGTCTGCTCGGTCTCTGCGTCCCGCGCAGCAACACTGAGCACCTCGCCGACATCACCGCTCGATTCGTTCGCTTTGGTGATCAGCGTGATCGACCTTGCGACTACGTGCGTCCTGATGCGGTTCGCAAACCGGGTCAGCGCGTCATTGACATCCAGCCCCCAGTCGATATCCTTCCAGACCAGTTTGATCTGCTTGCTGATCGCGCCGGTGTCGGATTTCGCCATCAGTTTGATCGAGTCCCTTATCGTCATGCCGGTCTCGTTTGTGCTCGCCATCCGCCCTAAGAAGTCCGGGATCTGCTTCTGGAGTTTTCTCTCACGCGCCATCTTCCTCTCGTGGAAGAATGCAAGCGGAACGAGTGCTATGTACGCAACGTACACGAGATAATCGTCCAGGAAGTTGACTGTGAGGTCGAAACTCATTAGTTCGTGCCGATGCGTCACATACGCGACTGCGAATACTATCAGTGCGGCAGGCGCGCTTACGAGCAGTATGTTGGCTGGATGCAACTTCACAGACTTTAGCGGATCCTTAAGCGACTGCCTTACTGCAAGCGTCTTTTTGGAGTTTATAAATCGCGTCCACATCTTCTTCAACCCGAGCAGCCGTTCGATCTTGGGATCCGCGGGAGCGTTCTTATCGACCTTCAGGTGTACCAGCTCAGGCGGCATCACGACCTCGTGATCGAGTTTCGCCCGCGTTCTTAAGAGTGCCGGAATGCCACCTGCCGCTGGCGAGAGCATGTTGATCATGACCACGAACATGACAGAACCTATTGGGATCACCGCATAGATGATCGCATAGAGCATCATATCGTTTCCGGATCCCATCAGCACCATCATCACGCCCATGATGATGATAAAGAGAGGACCTGCCACGAAAGCGGTCACGTAAGACTCCGCTATAAGCCCAAGCGTCTCGAGATAGCCCTTCTGGTCGATGATCGCCTCCTTCAGATACTGGTCAGACTTATCCTTGAAGTATTTGGGGATGTCGCCACCACTATCGATGACCGAGAGCAGGTTGTGCGTCAGGTCCTGAAACTTGGCAGACGGTGTCAATTCGGAGGTGTTCCGAAGAGCGGTCCTGAGATCGTGCCCGAAATACTCCATATCCCGCACAATCGTGTCCACTTCATTTGCAACCTCGCCGTACGTGTCTTTGCATTCTGCAAGCGACCTGAATATCTCGACGATGTTCATGCCGCCATTGGAGAGCGCATACATGAACGTGACCGCATACGGGAGATTCCGGTCGATATCGCCCTTGCGCTCGCCTGCTTTAAATGCCGGGTAGAGCAGGAAGATGACATATACAATCCCTCCGAGCACGATGCTTAAGAAGACTATAATGAACAGGGTGAGAAATATCCACTTGTAATCGATCAGCCATGCCGTCGATTCGCTGAATGTCAGTTTTGTGATCTTGTCAGGAAGTCCGATGACCTCGATCACAACAAAAGAGATGATCATTCCGAGAATCGCTCCGATGATCCCTGCAACCATGGAGTAGAAGAGCGAGCTCGAGACATACAGCTCATACGATACCGGGATGCGGGCTTGCTGCAGTTTGACGCGTAGACTCTGGTACTGTGCTGCCTGCGCCCTGATGCGATCACCGAGCACCACGAACGGAACCATCATGAACAGACGTAACCAGTGATGGAACCGTTTTGCAAATTCGTCGAGCGCGCCGGATTTCCCATACTCTGCCCCGCATGAAGTCTCATCGATCGCAGAAAGGATCTTCATCTTATGCCCGGCGTCCCCTTCCCCGGGCTCTGCATCTCCCTCTTCCATCAGTTCGAGCAACTCTGGCTCCAGCGGTTGCTCTGTCAAAACCGGAGGGTCACTCATCGACGGGAGTTTGAGCCCCCCCACTTCTTTGTCTGCCTCCTCTGTCCGGACGGCTGACCCCACTTCGCCACCTTGCAGTTCCATATTCTCAGCGGTATTATTTGACTATTATTGTTCCTTGCATACTATGAAAATACTCGCACCCATAATGATACGTTCCGGTTGAATTGAATGTGTAAGTGAACTCGGAGCCAAACGGAATCTCAACAGGCTGCCACAGACCATCGTCGCTCGTCAGGATATACTTCCCCTGTTTAGATGTATCTTCATTGATCCAGACGACGCTGTCGTTTCGCGCAATCGTGCAGTTGACCGGATTGAAGTTGAAGCTCGGCGTGACATACGGGTTGATTACGACTGTGTGTATCTCTGGTAGATGCGCCGGAGTCACCGGGGTCCCTATCGGAGTCGGTTCTGTGGTGGGCGTCGGTATGGCCGTGGGCGCAACGGTTGGCGCGGCAGTAGGTTTTGTCTCAGGGACCTGTTTGGTGGGCGTTTCCTCTGCAACAACACCCTCCCCGTCGTCGGTTGGCATCAATCCCGGAACGAATACTACCGCCAGCAGAGCAAGGATAAGTAGTGCCAGCGCAGCCACAACAAGCAATCCCCTGGAACCGCCGCCGCACCACTCATTAAACTCATCCCAGCTATCCAAAATTTTAACGTACATCTCTGATGCAAATCCCATTATGATACGCCTCCTATCTCGTTTCCACCAAATTCCTGATTGATTATCGTATACACATATACGCCACTCCTCTTATTAAAATGAACCCAAGCCATATTAATCTTACCGGATGATGTGTGTTGTATGTGCCCTATGTGCCCTATGAGTTCGATGAAATCCGTTGTTATAGGCCGCCAGATGATGTATGACGGCTCGCAGATCGATCCGCTGTGGGCTTACGAACATCTGGACGTGCGCGGCGATTCGGTCATCGTATTCCGTGGCGCGATGGATGTGGTGCATATCAAAGACATCGAGGATGAGAAGGATGGAAAAGCGATAAGAGGGGACTCTCTGATCCATCTCATCGTTGAGCGGTTCGACTCGCCTGCAAACATGCGGCACGCATACTATCTCCAGCGGATCCTGATCGTTTGCGTCCAGGATGTCTTGAGAAACCTCGGCGTCACTGCAGAGAGGAGCGGGGACGATCTCTTTGTGGACGGTGGGAAACTAACCGTGAGCATCGCAACAGCAGGAATCTCGTCAGAGAAGATCCACTGTGGCATCAACCTGACCGGCAGGGGAACGCCCGCGGAAGCGAATGCGGTCGGGCTATCCGAACTCGGGATCGATCCGGACTCGTGGAAGGAGATTGGAAAGGAGATTGCGGATCGGTTCGTCTATGAGATCAAGGACATCGAGTCGGATATCTGCAAAACAAGACCTCTGGCATGATCACGGGAGGCACTCTCTGAAAATCAAGTGATTTATCACCGCAGAGGGCGCGGAGAGCGCGGAGTTTCGAGACCGTTTCAATCCTCTGCGTGGCTCTGCGTGCTCTGCGGTAGAATCTAAGGCATGGCGATTCCACTTAAAAAAGCAACAGTGTCATCACGGGATAATAATCATTATCGCCGCTCCGATTGCGATTGCCTGGATGATCAGATTGAAAATCCGGTTATCAGACCTTATCTTCCCGCCGATTACCGGGAATCTCACCCGCTTTCTACTAAATGGCATCCAGAGCGGCACACCGTTTGGGGTCAGCGAATCGAGCACCAGGTGCAAGATCACAGCGAGCGAGGCAAGTGAAGCGTAAAACAGCGTGGATGGGGATTTCCCAAGCGCGAGCACGAGCGCGCCCGAAAAGAGCGCGAACGCGAGTGTATGCGTAACCTCACGGTGCTCAAGGGTTGGGACGTGGACATCGAAGTCACTTATGATCGACCACGTTACGGTCCAGCAGAGGATGCAGAGCGCGTTATGCGATGTGTAGTGCAGTGCAAGCGATGCGAGCAGTATCCCAGAGGCGGCATGGGTCAGTTGTTTCATGGCAGGTATCACTTCTTTAAGAATCTCACAGGCGGCTTTAATTAACCCATCCTTGCGCGGATCAACAGAGTCGATCAATTGATAACCATTACAAGAACACCAGTTAACCATGATCGCGATAATCGACTATGGGATGGGAAACTTACGAAGCATCCACAACGCCCTTACGAAGGTGGGCGGAGATGCGGTCATCGTATCGGATAGCAGAGACCTCTCAGACGCCGATGGTATTGTCATTCCGGGTGTCGGATCGTTTGGCGATGCGATGCACAACTTAACGCCGTTTGCGGACAGATTATTCGATTCGGTAGACTCTGGAACGCCCCTGCTTGGAATCTGTATCGGGATGCAGGTTCTCTTCGATAGGAGCGAGGAGAGTGATGGTGCGGGATTCGGCCTTATTAAAGGGGACGTCGTCCGCCTGCCCGAGGGAGTCAAAATCCCGCAGATGGGGTGGAACGAACTTACGATACGCCGCGACACCGACCTCCTTGCAGGGATCGATGACGGCGATTTCTTCTATTTCGTGCATTCGTATTACTGTGTTCCAGAGGACTCCGGGATAATCGTTGCAACGACCGATTACGGCGTGGATCTGGCGTGCGTTGTCTCGAAGGAGAATGTCCATGCGGTCCAGTTCCATCCTGAGAAATCGAGCAAGAAAGGGCTTCGGCTCCTTGAAAACTTCGTGGAGATGGTTAAATAAATTCTGGTTTTCCCACCGCTAAGAATTCGTAGGTGTGAACATACGTTTATGATCAGTCAGGACTTATATTTGGTTGCGATATGGCTATATACTGCTATTTGAGAGGTGAACGAAGATGGAAATGCTACTGAAGATAGAGGAGAGTGAGATTTACCCGCTTGCAGAGATTGCAAAGATTGAGAAAACTGAAATAACGACAACGATAACTTCGTTATTGCACGAATGGATTGAAAAAAAGGTTATCGGGTTGTACTCGGATGGAAAGATATCGCTCTGGAAAGCCGCAGAGATTCTGGGAATATCGTCGTGGGAGCTGATTGATGTACTGGTCGAGCGTGGGGCTCGGATCCAGATCGGGAGAATGGAACATTGATCGTGGTCAGTAATACAACCCCTCTGATATATCTCTCAAAGGCGGATAAATTAACTATTTTAAAGGATTTATTTGGAAATATTTATATCCCAACAGAAGTGTATAGTGAGGCGGTTGAATCCGGACTTTCAAAAGGTTATTCCGACGCCCAAAGGATAGATACAGCGTGCAAGGATTGGATAATCGTAAAATCTGCAAGCGTTGATCCCGAACTGGCGCTAATCCAAAATTTAAGTCGGCATTCCAGCATTGGTGAAACGTTGGTCGGCATACATGCAGGGGAGATCGGAGCAATATCACTGGCAATGGAACTTGGTGCAGAATTCCTGATTGCTGACGATAGGGCGGTTATCAGGTTCATTCTCAATATGCCCTCCTTGTTTAATTTTAGCGTGATCGGAACAGGAGATATACTATGCATCGCTCTTGACAGGGGGATAATCTCCCAAAGCGACTATGACGATTTCTTTCAGATATTCGGGACCGCGGTGGCATTTGTGTCACAGAAACACGGGAGCGATACCAATGTTTTTTAGATGGTACGATACTATAAACAATCCTGTGAAAACTTCGTGGAGATGACCAGATGTTAGCAAAAAGAATCATTCCGTGCCTCGACTGCGATCTCGGGGTTCCGCACGGCAGGGTTGTGAAAGGAGTCCAGTTCAAGCAGATCAGGTACGCAGGCGTCCCGTGGGAACTTGCCGAAGAGTATGACAGGCAGGGCGCGGATGAACTGATCTTCCTTGACATCACAGCATCGCACGAGAGAAGGGAGACGATGGCAAAGGTGATTGAGAAGACGTCTGAGAACGTGTTTATGCCGCTTACGGTCGGCGGCGGCATCGGGAGTCTCCCGGATGCCAGAACCGCGTTTAATTCAGGGGCAGACAAGGTCTCGATCAACACCGCAGCACTCAAAAACCCTGACCTGATCGGTGAGATCGCAGAGTACTTCGGGACGCAAGCCTGCGTTGTAGCGATCGATGCCAAGCGGAGATACGTGCGCGAACCCGGCAAGGAGATGGTCGACACGCCGGACGGCGAATGCTGGTTTGAGTGCTCATTCTACGGCGGAAGGGAATTTACTGGCGTTGATGCGATACAGTGGGTGATAGAGGCAGAAGAGCGGGGTGCCGGGGATATCATGCTCACAAGCATGGATAGGGACGGCACAAAGGACGGATTCGACATCGAATTGACAAGAGCGATCAGCGACAGCGTGAACATCCCCGTGATCGCATCAGGCGGCTGCGGGAATCCTGATCACATTCTTGAGGTCCTGCGGGATACGAATGCGTCTGCGGCACTGGCTGCGAGCATCTTCCATTTCGGCGAGTACACGGTCGGCGAGGTGAAGGAGTATCTACGCAAAGGCGGGGTGCATGTCCGGCTGTAGTGGTTAGTAGTGACAATGTCGATTTGCTGCGAAAATAGCCATGCCCTTAGATTCTACCGCAGAGTGTGCAGAGCCACGCAGAGGGTTGAAAACGGTCTCGAAACTCTGCGCCCTCCGCGTTCGGCCTTCTGCGCTGCTTCGCAGACTGCGGTGATAAATCACTAACTTTTCAGACAGTTCCGTTAGTAGTAATGATATAAGCGCGGTGGATCAAGCGGGTCTGATGCGAGGGGCGCAAGTACTCGTAACATCTGACACCCCAGCCACTCCCCGTGGGATGGGACCGCGGCGATTTGAACGCCGGTCGCCAGATCCCCGACCTGGCAGGATGGACCAAGCTACCCTACGGTCCCGCTACGCGAGTTCTCGTAATCGCTGAATGTCGCCCATCGTCTCTTCGTTGGATGCCAACTTATCCTTTTCGAGCAGTTCCACGATCTGGTGGAGCGGAACACCGAGCTTATACACCTTGACAGGTCTGCCCTTGCCGGTCTTCTTCTTCTCTTCCCGCTCTGAGATCCACTTGTTCGCACGCAGCACGCGCATGGCAGCGCTGACCTCTGGCTGTCTGATGGCGGCAGCGGCTTCGAGATCTCGGGACGTCATCTCTGTTGTGCTGGAGAGACATGCGATGGTTCTCGATACGATCTTTGGCAGTCCAAGACCCTGCAGCAGTTCTGCAATTTCATGTTCATGCTCGCCCATTACCTGTATCGACAGTTCTTTCATAATATTCACCTTAATATAAGTCGGCTCTTTTCACTTATAAAGTTTGTGCATATAATATAAAGAAGGGGATGCGTTACACCGCTAATCCGCGTGCGTTGGCGAGCGACAATCCGATCTGCGAGGGGACGTCCGCATCGGTGACATCGAGATGCCCTGGATACAGCACTTCCGGATTGAGCGTTGTGAGCAGTTCTATCGA
>DASC01000023.1:0-5748 GCA_002503595.1 Candidatus Methanogaster sp. UBA203
TATTTATTTTGAATAACGATGAGTCACCAAACCCCGCACTTAAGTACAGAGCCGGTGCAATCGCAATCCCATGCCGTTCATCTTACCGTTGCGCTCCAGATTAAGTTCATCAGTAGCCATACCAACGATGATATTGCAAGACTGCCATATTGATCGCATGGGTTTCATGCATTGTGATGCAGTCGCCATGATGCTTAAACCTAACGCCGATTTCATATCTGTTCGTTTAAGTGTGATTTCCCTAAGTGGCTTCAGGACAACATTCATCGATACCCCTGCCTGTGCCGATGAGGTGTCACACACTCCATAATCTCAAGGTACCAGCTCTCCGGATATCGTGTGCCACAAGCTTCGGGCCGTGTTTCACTGATCCCTATGCTCCTTACACGCGTTCTCATCGGTCGCTTCCATGAGCCGCCCCTGCTGTCATGCCTTGATCACATCGCGCACCGTACCCTCTGCACCCACGAAGACATCGATGCCGAACTGTTCGAACATGTGAACCGCTTTCGGTCCCAGCCCGGAGCAGAGCATGACGTGGGTGCCCGTTTTCGATGAACTCTGGCGGCACCCCAACACCACCCCTATGCTCGCTGGTATTCGGAATTACCTCGACATTGTTTGTGTCAATATGTTGGAACCCTGCCGAAATGCTGACCCACGAAATCATCGATGCCACCAACTCCCGCGGTCGGAATACATACTTTCATCCTTGATCATCTCCTTGTTTATCTCGCATAAGTTTGTCTGGTTGTTCTAAAATTCGCGTATAATCATTGATCGCTGCATGAAGAGTATCTACCGCAAGGACCGTACAGTGTACATACTCCTCAGGCAGTCCGTCCAGACTGCGCAGGAGATCGTCGCTCGTGATCACCAACGCCTCCTCAATCGTCTTATCCCCAATCATCTCTGTGAGCATACTTCCACATGCGATCGATGTGCCGCATCCATCGGTCAAGAATCTGCTCTCTCTTATTCTGCCGTTCTCAACACGGATTTGTATCTGCACCGTATCCCCACAGGTGCCTGTTACCCTCCCGACTCCATCCGCATCACTGATCTCGCCCACGTTTCTCGGATTGTAGGTGTATTCAATCACCGTCTCTGAGAATACCTCCCGTGCATCCTCTAATACCGAATTTTCCAATTTTTCAGCCAGTTCGTCGATATCCACGCTAATTTAACTCCAAAAAAATACCAGAATGGTAGGTTATACGCCTACCATTACTGCTCCGCATTTCGGACATGCCTGATTGACACATGGCACACCCGGCTGGTGTGGCTGTGTGTATCCGCAGTTCGGGCATCTGCACGACTGAGCAGGACCAAGATGCTGTCTTCCGCCGCCTCTGCCCATGCCGCCTCCTCTTCCTGAACCTATCTGCATCATTTCTTCAGCTCCTCAAGTCTTTTCTTGATCTGTTCCAGTTGCTGCTCAAGCATCGCTGCATGAGACTCAAGCATTGCGAGTTCCTGCTCTTCGGTCCATGCTGGCGGTGTGTATGCAGGTGGTGCATAACCTGGCATCGGTGCAGGTACCGGTGGCACAGGTGGCATATCCGGCATAGCCCACCACCGTCTTGGCAGCCACGGGAACCTTCTGCATCTGCCCCAATAATAGGGGTCATCGATCTCTCCGTACCATCCATTCATTTTTATCACCTCTTCAGTTCATTGATTCTTTTCTTGATCTGCTCTAACTGCTGCTCAAGCATCGCTGCCTGAGACTCTAAGATCGAGATCTCCTGCTGCGCGGGCATGGCTGGCATGCCTGCCGGCACAGGATACGCAGGTGGAACAGGCACGCCTGCTGGCATTGGGTAAGCTGATGGCCATGTTCCGGTCATCAAATACTGAGCTCCCGGTGGAATCCCTCCCCAGCCTGGAGAATAGCCAAACCGCATCCAGCCTGGCACGCCTGTTGCATAATACAGGTATCGGTGTCTTGCTTGCATTTCTACCACCTGTAATAACCCGTATATCCACCTCTTGGGAACCATGGATATGCCCATGGATACATTATTCCCGCAGGTATCGATCCCGTCGGAAGCAATGGATACTGTCTGCAGAATCCAGAGCCTCTTCTTCCAAAACCTCTTCCTCTTGGCATTGTTACCGCCTCCTTTTGTTCTGTTTATTCATGCCGCGACCGCCTCCGCCACGTCCACCACCGCTACCACTGCCACGACCGCCTCCGCGCCCCATACCACTGCCCCGACGGGAGCCGGTAGAGGTGCTGCTACTTGCGTATCGCTTGACCGCGTTTCCGACCGCCCCGATGGTAGTTGCAACTCCGGACGCTATTGCGGCAGGCACAGACGTAGTCTCCTGCACCGGTTTATCCGCAACCTCAATGATCGCCCCTATCTTGCAGACGTTGGCACAGGCTCCACAGCCAGTGCAGCGGTCGATGTCGATCTTTGCCTTATCTGACAATGTTATCGCCCGCACCGGACATACATTGACGCACAACCCGCACCCTACGCAGAGCGATTCGTCGATCTGGTACTTCATTTCTTCAGCTCTTCGATCCTCTTCTTGATCTGTTCCAGTTGCTGCTCAAGCATCGCTGCATGAGATTCCATGATCGGGAGCTCCCGCTCCGCAGGGATGACTGGCATGCCCGTCGGAATTCCCTGCCCTTGAGCCTGCGGCTGTGGCGTTTGCCACGTCCCGGTCATCAGGTACTGTGCAGTTGGTGGCAGTCCGCTGGACGTGCGTCCTACCCAGCCCGGGGAATATCCAAGCCGCATCCATCCGGGCATGCCTGTCGCATAGTACATATTCCTGTGTCCGCCTCTCATTTTTATCACCTCTTCAATTCTTCAAGTCTTTTCTTGATATCTTCCATCTGACCTTCTAAAGTTTTTATATTGCTTTCTAAGGTCTGAATCTCCTGTTCTTTGGTTTGCGGGGGCATGGTTGGCGCTGCAGGAGCGGGCGTTACCGGAACTCCCATGCCCATACCACGTCCCATACCTCCACCCATGCCGCGACCGCCGCCGCGACCGCCACCCATACCTCTGCCACCGCCCATTCCGGCACCTGCGCCAGCACCAACGCCAGCGCCGCCGAGTCCGGAATACTCGGGAACAGTTGGACTCGTGGTCTGCGAAAGCCCTCCGCTCTTGTACTGCTCGACTGCATCGCGGACAGTGCCGCTTGCGCCCGTCACCATCTCGATTCCGGCAGCAGTGAGTGTCTGGACCGCATTCGGTCCCAGGTTTCCTGTGACGACGACGCCGACGCCCTTACCTGCAACGGTCTGCGCCGCCTGTATTCCTGCACCGCCTGAAGCACCTATGCTCGGGTTCGGCATCGCCTCATACTCCATCGTCTCTGAGTCCACGATCACGAAGTACTGGCATCGGCCGAATCTCGGGTCTACGGGCGCATCCAGGGATGGTCCCGTTGATGTTACGCATATCTTCATTTTTATCACTCTCCTTTTACAATGTGTTCTATACTGTCAACGATCGTCTCGAAGGCACTGGCAGCTTCTGACTCGTGTGCAAGCACGAACGGAATGCCGCTGTCGCCAGACTCAACGATATTAACCTCGATTGGAATCCTGCCAAGGAACGGTACACCCATGTCAGCGGCAGCGCGTTCGCCACCGCCGATCTTGAATAGATCGATCACTTCACCGCATTTCGGGCATTTGAACCCGCTCATGTTCTCTATGATCCCGATTACAGGCATGCTAAGCTCCTTTGCGAAGGTCACCGACTTTCTCGAATCCAGCAGGGCGACGTCCTGAGGAGTGGTTACAACGATCGCGCCGTCGATCTCCGGGATCAACTGGGCAACACTCAATGGTTCATCGCCGGTTCCGGGCGGGAGGTCGATTATCAGGCAGTCCAGATCGCCCCAGAAGACATCGGATAGGAACTGCTTGATCGCACCCATCTTGAGCGGTCCCCGCCATACGACCGGCGTGTCCTTGCTTGCGAGCAGAAATGCAAGGGACATGACTTTCACCCGAGGAGGTACGAAGACCGGGGATATACCCTCCTCTGACATCTCGGGACGTTCGTCCTCGATCCCGAGCATCTTCGGGATATTCGGACCATGAATATCGGCATCCATGATCCCGACCTCATATCCTTTTGCCGCAAGTGTGAGTGCAAGGTTGACCGTTACGGTGGTCTTTCCAACGCCGCCCTTTCCACTCATAACCATTATTTTGTGCTTTACTCTTCCCATACGCTCTTTTAAGCGTTTTTCTTGAGCCATACTCTCTTCGTCTTTATTCATGATTTCACCATCTTACTGTTACTGCATATCATGCCTGCCACCTCCATTTCTGGCATAGCCGCGATCGTCCTCTGCCCTGTGTATGTTCATGCTTCCACAGTTCGGGCAGTTCTCTGGTCTTCCGGTGCCGTATGAAACCTCCCATACATGCTGGCATTCATAGCACTGGAACTTCCTCGCTTGCGTCATTCCCATCTCGTACGTCCCTCCATGGATTCGTATCGCTTTGCCACAAACGAGAGCGTATCCGATCTTTCTTCTTGCCTCGGAGAGGATCCTGTGGAATGTTGGCTGCGAGACCTTCATAAGGTCTGCCGCCTTACGCTGGTCCATCCCGAGATGATCCTTCAGCCGGATGCTTTCCATCTCTTCCATCTTCAGGACCACTTCGCCGCGGTCCTCCAGACAGGTTGCACACGGTCTCCAGTAGTCGTAATCGAATGATGACCGTATATGCCGGTGGCGTCTCGGTCTTGGCATTAATGAATAAATATTCACAATAAACTTAAACCTTTCGGTGACGCCGATATCTCAGCATCCCACACACCATTTCCCGAAAGATTCTTTGCTACGACAAATGATCACAACTCTGCATCATCCCACGTAAGCGCGCTTGCAAGCATGATCGCGTCCGAAAACTTAACCTTCGCCCGTGACGTGTCCACAAAGACCAGATCCGCAAGCACAGGTGCGCCAAATCCGCCACCGCCGCCAAGGAATGTCAGCGTGCGAAAGATCAGGTTTCCTGTGATCCCATCGGGCGCAACAATGACGTTTGCATTCCTGATCGCATCCTCAATGAGGATTCCGTAGTGTTTCGCATCGATCCCGAGTTCACAGAGTCGCTCTGCGACAACTTCGCCATCAGCAAGACTCCGGTCCACGATCTCGCTCCTGCCAGCGTCCTCGAATCTGCCGCCTGAAAGAACAGCCACCTTTTCCCTTATCCCAAATCTTCTGATGGTATTTACGCTTTTAGAGACCAGATCGACCCTGTCTGCCACCGAATTTCCTTCATCGATCCCGACCGGCACAAGGAAGAACAAAACGCCGTCAGCGGTTGTGAGGAGCGCAAGTCTCTCCAGTCTCGAAACTCCAAGCACGCTCTTTAAGTACCCGAGGGTCTTTGTGGCGCCAAGCGTGCCGCGGACAGCGGCATCGATCCGCCTGCTAACGAGTCGGTCCACCAGTTCAACTTCTGGTTTATCCGAATAGATGATCTCAAGATCGGTGCCGGTTGCAGACAGCTCCTTCTCGTCCCCGATCAGCACAACATCTGCGAACCGGCGTGCGCTCTTGATATCTGAGATCAAGGACTCGCTTGCCGTGCCACCTGCGATGCCGATTCCGACACGCGCTCTGCACGCCTTCGCCCTGTTCCGGATCGTCTCTATCATGTCAGTCATGTCAATCATGTCGATCGGGTCTATCTTGTGTATCGGGTCTTTGGTATCTCGCGTTGCGGTGACCAAAAACCCGGAGACTTTT